>NZ_JAUMSQ010000076.1:0-31786 GCF_030519285.1 Mycolicibacterium arseniciresistens | reverse complement strand
CGTCGGGGCCCGCCAGCGCTGCGGGGCGACCTGGGGTGTCGGCCTGACGGGTGTGGCGGGCCCGGAACCGCACGGCGGGCATCCGGTCGGCACCGTCTTCCTCGGCCTGGCCGGGCCGGTGGACACCGTCGTGGTGCAGCTGAACCTGTCCGGGTCGCGGTGGGACGTCAGGGTGGCGGCGGTCAACGAGGCGATCGGCCGGTTGCGGGTGATCGTCGAAGCCCAGTGATCCGCGGCGCCCGCGGCAAATAGTGATGACGATGTGGGAACCGCCCGGCGAACCGCGGCGTTCTACTTCATGACGTCTGAAACGACGACGTCGGTACGACGAGGACGCTTCCGGCGAAAGAGGAGGGCACATGGCGGCATTGCTGCGCGAGGTGATCGGTGAGGTTCTGCGCCGTGCCCGGACATCACAGGGCCGCACCCTGCGGGAGGTGTCGGACTCCGCCCGGGTCAGCCTGGGCTACCTGTCCGAGGTGGAGCGCGGCCGCAAGGAGGCGTCCAGCGAGCTGCTCGGCGCCATCTGCGGGGCGCTCGATGTGCCGCTGTCGCGGGTGCTGTCCGACGCCGGCCACGAGATGGCAGGTCAGGAACACGCGGCCGCGACCCGTGCCCCGGCCGGCACGGCCAACATCGACGTCAGCACCAAGGTGGTCATCCCGCAGGTCGTCTCCATGGCGGTCGCCTGAGTCCGAGACCGGCCTGCGACCGCGCAAAACGCCCGCAGGGGTGTGGTGACGTGCGTGAAACCGATAAGTTGGCACAGGAGAACTGCGGGCGCCCCGTCGCGGCGATGATGGCCTCGACGGCGACCCGGACCGAAGACACGAACAACGACTCTTAAGGCGGAGCGAACTCATGGCCAATCCGTTCGTCAAGGCGTGGAAGTACCTCATGGCGCTCTTCAACTCGAAAGTCGACGAGTACGCCGATCCGAAGGTGCAGATCCAGCAGGCGATCGAGGATGCGCAGCGCCAGCATCAGGCGCTGACCCAGCAGGCCGCCCAGGTGATCGGCAATCAGCGACAGCTGGAGATGCGGCTCAACCGGCAGCTCGCCGACATCGAGAAGCTGCAGGTGAATGTCCGCCAGGCGCTGACGCTGGCCGACCAGGCCGTCGCCAACGGTGACGCCGCGAAGGCCACCGAGTACAACAACGCCGCCGAGGCGTTCGCCGCGCAGCTGGTCACCGGCGAGCAGAGCGTCGAGGACCTCAAGACGCTGCACGACCAGGCGCTGCAGGCCGCAGGCCAGGCCAAGAAGGCCGTCGAGCAGAACGCGATGATGCTGCAGCAGAAGATCTCCGAGCGCACCAAGCTGCTGTCGCAGCTGGAGCAGGCCAAGATGCAGGAGCAGGTCAGCACCTCGCTGCGGTCGATGAGCGAACTGGCCGCACCCGGCAACACGCCGAGCCTGGACGAGGTCCGCGACAAGATCGAGCGCCGCTACGCCACCGCGATGGGTGAGGCCGAGCTCGCGCAGAACTCCGTGCAGGGCCGGATGATGGAAGTACAGCAGGCCAGCGTGCAGATGGCCGGGCACTCCCGGCTGGAGCAGATCCGCGCGTCCATGCGCGGCGACGCCCTTCCCGCCGGCGGCAGCCCTGCGGCGAGCTCGACGCCCGCCACCCCTGCCGCCAACCCGAACCAGGCCACCCCCGAGAATCCGCTCAGTCAATAGCTCTGGAAGGGATCAGCGCATGACATCCCGGACGACACCCAAGTTGTATCGGAACCCCGTCGTGCGCTCGAGCGTGCAGCGCGGCATCGACACCGCTGCCGAGTTCTCCGACGTGCTCGCCGAGAAGCTGCACGCCGCCGCCGATCCCCGCGCCAAGGCGCTGCGCAAGCGCCGCTGGGCGCTGCGGCTCGGCCTGTTCTTCGTCGTCTCGGCGGTGTTCTGGGTGCTGGTGACCGTCGTGCTGGCGTCCTGGAGCACCCCGGCCTGGGCGCTGCTGATCCCGACGCCGATCGCGGCGGGCGCTGCGTTCCTCGCGACGCTGTGCCTGCTGCGGTACCGGTGGCTGCGCTCGACGCCGCTGCCCCCGGAACGGACGCGCGGCAGCAGGCGGCTGCCGCCGTGGAACTCCGCGGCCCGCAGGCCGATGGCCGCACTGGTCGACGCCGAGCGGGGTCTGCTGTCGCTGCTCGGGGTGCTCGAGCGGGGGCGGATGCTGCCGGCCGACGAGCTTCGCGAACTCCGGGCGGCGGCCGAGCACTCCGCGGCGACCATGGCAGCCACCGCGGCCGAGGTGGTGTCGATGGAGCGGGCGGTCAGTTCGGCGCCGCAGGCCCGCGCCCACCTGGCGCCCACCATCACCGCCTTCACCGCGCAGATGGATCAGGGTGTCCGCCAGTACCACGAGATGGTCACCGCGGCAGCGCAACTGGTTTCGGCCGCCAACAGCGGGTCGATGTCGAGTTCGCCGTTGTCGGCCCGGCGCCACCGCGACGAGTTGGTGGACGCGACCGATCGGCTCAACGGCTGGGCGCAGGCGTTCGACGAGCTTGGGCGGTTGCGCAGGACCTGAGCCGCTAGATGTCGTGGCTCGAATGCGGGCCGGTGCGCGGCCCGTACTTGTCGATGTAGGCCTGGTGGACGTGCGCGTTCTTGCGGCGGGCGATCACGTCGACCAGGCCGGGATCGAGCCCGTGCTTGCGCAGCATGTGCCTGCGCCACACCTTGTTCAGCGCGTGCGAGAAGTACACGAACGGGATGAGGATCGGCAGCGTCATGCTCAGATGCACGTCGAGCGTCGTCGGGATGAGCCAGAACGGCGCCAAAACCACCACCGCCGGCAGGAACACCCGGAACATCATCCGCCGGGCAGCGCCCTCACCCGCCAGGTCCTCGGCCACCCACCTCCGCATGGAATCGGGCAGACGCCGCCCGTAGCAGTACGGGATGTACTGCAGCAGGTTGGGCCGGGGACCGGTGGCGGGGTTGCCCATCGCGGAGTTACAGCGTCGGACGGAGCGCCGGGATCACGGCGCCCAGCAGCCCCCGCGCCACACCCTTGAAGAAGGTCACGTTGTCGAAGTAGTCCCGCCACAGCGTGATCTGCCCGGCGTGCACCTCGAACACCCCGCACACCCAGAACTGCACCCGCACCGGGCCGAACACCAGCACGTCGGTCCGCTCGTTGAGCACCGTGTCACCCTCGGCGACGTTGCGGTGGATCTTGACCTCGAAGCGCATCCGTCCCTGGCCGCGGCGGAACAGGCTGACGATGCGGTCGCGGCCGCGGATCGTCGGGTAGCCCACGTTCTGCCACACGATGCCCTCGGCGAGTGCCGCCTCGGCGGCGTCGAAGTCCTCGTCCTGCAGGGCGTACAGGAACGTCTCGACCGTGCGTGCATTGGCGGTGCTGTCCAGCGCCGGTGTGGTCTCCGTCATGGTGGTCAGCCTAGTCACCGGCTGTGGCAGGGTGGGGCGGTGCGCGTCGCCGTGGTTGCCGGACCCGACCCCGGGCACGCCTTCCCCGCGCTGGCACTGTGCCTGCGGTTCGCCGCGGCCGGCGACAGCCCGGTGCTGCTCACCGGCGTCGAATGGCTGGACACCGCCCGCGCGGCCGGCGTCGAGGCGGTGGAACTGGCCGGCCTCGACCCGATCGACGTCGACGACGACACCGACGCCGGCGCGAAGATCCACCAGCGGGCGGCGCGGATGGCGGTCATCAACGTGCCGCGCCTGCGGGACCTGTCGCCCGACCTGATCGTCTCCGACGTGATCACCGCGTGCGGGGGACTGGCCGCCGAACTGCTCGGCCTGCCGTGGATCGAGCTCAATCCGCATCCGCTGTACCGGCCGTCCAAGGGTCTGCCGCCGCTGGGCAGCGGCCTGGCGCCCGGTGTCGGGGTCCGCGGGCGGCTGCGCGATGCGGTGATGCGCACGCTGACCGCCCGATCGTGGCGAGCGGGACTGCAGCAGCGGTCGGCGGTGCGGGTCGACATCGGGTTGCCGGCCGACGACCCTGGCCCGCTGCGCCGGCTGATCGCGACCCTTCCCGCGCTGGAGGTGCCGCGGCCGGACTGGCCGCAGGAAGCCGTCGTCGTGGGGCCGCTGCACTTCGAGCCGACGGACCGGGTGCTCGACGTGCCGCCCGGGACGGGTCCGCTGGTGGTGGTCGCGCCTTCGACGGCGACGACCGGCACCCAGGGCCTGGCCGAGCTGGCGCTGGCCCACCTGACACCGGGCGACGTGCTGCCCGAAGGGTCGCGGGTGGTGGTGTCGCGGCTGGCCGGACCGGACGGCGAGGTGCCGCCGTGGGCGGCGGTCGGGCTGGGCCGCCAGGACGAGCTGCTGCGGCACGCCGACCTGGCGATCTGCGGCGGCGGGCACGGGATGGTGTCCAAGACACTGCTGGCCGGGGTTCCGATGGTGGTGGTGCCCGGTGGCGGTGATCAGTGGGAGATCGCCAATCGCATTGTGCGCCAAGGCAGTGCGGAGCTGGTGCGACCTCTGGACGCCGACCGGCTGACGGCCGCGGTCCGGCAGGTGCTGTCGTCGCCGCGCTACTCGGCGGCCGCCCGCGCGGCCGGTGCGTCGGCGGGCGCCGTCGCCGATCCGGTACGGGTGTGCCACGAGGCGCTCGCCGCTCCGGCGTAAATTGGTCGCGTGCGCCTGACGGAATTCCGGGAACTGGTCGACGGACAGTTCGGCTCCGTTCGTGGCCAGTCGCTGCTCGTCGATCATGTGCTGGCTGCGCTCGGCGGCCGGACCGCGGCGCAGGCCATCGAGGACGGCGCAGAACCCCGCGACGTGTGGCGGGCGTTGTGCGCGGACTTCGACGTGCCGCGCGATCAGTGGTGAGGGCTCAGCTCACTGCCCTTCGGTGACCGGTTTGACGGCGCCGCCGGTGCGTTCGGGGCTGTCCCCACCGCCGCCGCCGTCCGGCTTCGCCTCGGTCTGTCTGCCCTCGTACGGCGGCACGGCCGGCTTGGCGTCCGAGGGCGGCGACTCGGTCTTGTCGCCGCCGGTCTGCCGCGGCTTGCCCGCTTCGTCGTGGGCGGGCACGGACTCGTCGCCCTCCACCTTCCCCGACGGCCGGTCCGTCGGACCGCCCGAGGGCTGGTCCGATCCGGTGTCGCGCGATCCTGGCGCTCCCCGCTCTTCCTGGGGCTCGGCGGACATGGGGCTTCCCGGTGTGTTCATCACTTCTCCTCACGATCTCCGCGCTGTGGCGGCATGGAACTCCTTGTGGTGTTGACGACGGCGAGGGTGGAGCGCGTCGCCGCGTCGAGCGCCGCGGTCTGCTCGGCGGTGAGCGTTCCGCAGATCCAGTCCCAGTGCGCCGCGACCGCGTCGCCGGGCGCGGGTGCGGCGGTCAGGGACGTGCCGTTGCGGTGCCAGCGCACCCGCTCGGCCCGCGGATCGCCGAGTCGCAGCCGATCCGCCTCGAAGGTCAGCGGCCGGGACGTGATGACCGCGTCCTCGCCGGTCACCGATTCGACGGTGCCCCAGCGGATGCGACAGCTCTGCATCACCCGCACCGGTGTGCCGGCATCGCGGTCGAGGAATCGCACCCACGGATAGACCGCGAGCACGTGCAGGCTGTGGTGGGCCAGCACCTCGGCCGTGTCCGGCACTTCCGCCAGCAGGCCGGTGACCTGTCCGCGGAAGGCATGGCGGAGACCCGCGAGCAGGACGCCGGGATCGACGCGGTCCAGCAGCGGCCCGCCGATCCAGTAGGCGCTCACCACCTCCTCGTCGAGCGGGTCGGCGATGCCCGCCGCATCGGCGATCGCCGTCAGATACGGCCAGGCTCCGTCGAACTCCTGCGCATGCGCCGCCAGGTCGGGCACCGCGACACCTGCCGGTCCGCAGTAGCCGAGTTCGTTCGGCGGGTAGGCGAACCGGCCGAACGTGGCATGGCCGGGCGCGACGCGCTGATCGACGGCGCCGCTCATCAGCAGATCCGCGGAAGCTGTTCGCCGATCGGCAGATCCACCACCCGGGTGCCGCCGAGCGCAGTGCGCGCGACCACCATGCCGGGATGCTCCCCGACGCACCGGCCGATCACCGCCGCCTTCGCGCCCAGCGGATGGGCGCGCATCGCGGCCAGTACCCGGTCGGCGTCCTCGGGCGCGACGAACGCGACCAGCTTGCCCTCGTTGGCGACGAACAGCGGGTCCAGGCCCAGCAGCCCGCAGGCGTCGCGCACACCGGGCGGGACGGGCAGCGCAGTCTCCTCCAGTGCCACGCCGACCCCTGCGGCCTTGGCGATCTCGTTGAGCGTGGCCGACATCCCGCCACGCGTCGGGTCACGCAGGGCGTGCAGGTCGGCTCCCGTGCCGATCATCGCGGCCACCAGGCCGTTCAGCGGCGCCGTGTCGCTGGCGATCGAGGTGGCGAATTCGAGGCCTTCCCGGCAGCTCATCACCGCCACCCCGTGCACCCCGATCTCACCGCTGACGATCACGACGTCACCGGGCGCGGCACGCTGCGGGCGGATGTCGACACCCGGATCGATCAGTCCGATGCCCGAGGTGTTGAGATAGATGCCGTCGCCGTGGCCGGTGTCGACGACCTTGGTGTCACCGGTGACCAGCTTCACCCCGGCGGCCAGCGCGGCCGTACCGACGGCGTGGGCGACGCGGGCGATGTCGTCCAGCGCGGTGCCCTCCTCGAGGATGAACGCCGTCGACAGCACCATCGGCGTCGCGCCCGCCATCGCCAGGTCGTTCACGGTGCCGTTGACCGCCAGGTCACCGATCGTGCCGCCGGGAAAGACCAACGGCTTCACCACGAACGAGTCGGTGGAGAAGGCCAGCCGGACGTCGCCGACCTCGATGACGGCCGAGTCGCCCATGCCCGCGTCGGCCGCCGAGCCGAACGCGGGCAGGAAGAGGTGCTCGATCAGTTCGGCGGACATCGCCCCGCCGCCGCCGTGGCCCATCACGATGTTCGGCGCGTCGCGAAGCGGCGCCGGGCACACCCACTGCTCCATATCGATGCTCGGGGTGTCAGGCATGGCTCACCTCGAGCCGCCGGTACAGGTAGTACGCCGCGCACGCGCCCTCGGACGAGACCATGGTGGCGCCGAGCGGATTCCGCGGGGTGCACAGCGTGCCGAAGGCCGCGCACTCGTGCGGTTTGATCAGCCCCTGCAGCACCTCGCCGGACCGGCACACCGCGGACTCGGCGGTGTGGATACCGGTGACGGCGAAGCGGTGTTCGGCGTCGTAGTCGCGGTAGCCGGGCGAGAGCTGCCACCCGCTGTCGGGGATGGTCCCGATGCCGCGCCAGCCCCGGTCGGTCACCTCGAAGACGTCGGTGAGCATGCGCCGGGCCGCGGCGTTGCCCTCGGCCCGCACGGCGCGGGGATAGGCGTTCTCCAGTTCGTGGCGCCCGGACTCCAGCTGCAGCACCGTCCGCCGGATGCCTTCGAGGATGTCCAGCGGTTCGAAACCCGTGACCACGATCGGGATCTCGTACTTCTCACACAGCGACGGGTATTCCTCGGTCCCCATCACGCTGCACACGTGACCGGCGGCCAGGAACGCCTGCACCCGGCAGGTGGGGGACTCCATGATGGCCGCGATCGCTGGCGGCACCAGCACGTGCGAGACGAGCAGCGAGAAGTTCTCGACACCCAGGCGCTTGGCCTGATAGACGGTCATCGCGTTGGCGGGCGCCGTCGTCTCGAATCCGATGCCGAAGAACACCACCTGGCGGTCCGGGTTGTCGCGGGCGATCGTCAGCGCGTCCAGCGGCGAGTACACCACCCGCACGTCGCCGCCCTCGCTCTTGACGCGGAACAGGTCCTTGTCACTGCCCGGAACGCGCAGCATGTCGCCGAACGAGCAGAAGATCACCCCGGGCCGGGACGCGATCTCCATGGCCTTGTCGATGATCTCCAGCGGGGTGACGCACACCGGGCAGCCGGGCCCGTGGATCATCTCGATCTCGTCGGGCAGGAGCTGGTCGATGCCGTGGCGGATGATCGAATGTGTCTGTCCACCACATACTTCCATGATCGACCAGCGCCGGGTGGTGACCGCCTTGATCTCCTCGATCAGCTTGCCGGCCAATTGTGGATCGCTGAACTCGTCCAGATACTTCATGACGTCACCTCTGCCCGTTGTCCGTGTGTTGCGGGTTCTGCAGCCCCGCCTGTCTGGCCGCCAGCTCGAAGCCGTCGCCGAACTCCTCCTTGAGCACCCCGAGGTGCTCGAACTCGGCGAGCGTGCGCTTCGCCGATTCCTCGTCGAGTCGCTGAATCGCGAATCCGACGTGGACCATCACGTATTCACCGACCCGGGCGTCGGGGATGTACTCCAGGCAGACGTCCTTCTGGATGCCGCCGAAGTCCACCATCGACATCAGCGCGCCGTCCCGGTCCTCGACGCGCAGTATCCTGCCGGGCACCGCTAGACACATGGGCGGATCCTCTCTCTCGGCCATCCCTGGGACGCCGTCATCCCGACGTCCCGATCATCAACTGCCCCAGCGCGATACCGCCGTCGTTGGGCGGCACGCGCCGATGGGTCGCCACGGTGAAACCCGCCGTCCGCAGCGCGGCCACCGTGGTGCGCAGCAGCAGGGCGTTGCAGAACACGCCGCCGGACAAGGCGACCGTCCGCTCCGGTCCGCCGTACACGCCGGCCAGGTGGACCACGAGAACGGTCACCGCGCGGTGGAAGCGGGCGGCGACGACCCCGGCCGGAACTCCGGCGCGCATGTCGGCGATCACCGCCGACAGCACCGGAGCAGGGTCCACGGCGGGACCGTCGGCGCCGAACCGGTAGCTTCCGCAGCCCGGTTCGGCGCCACGGGCCAGCCCTTCGAGTTCGATGGCGGCCTGCGCCTCGTAGTCGACGGTCTGCCGGACGCCCACCAGCGCTGCCACCGCGTCGAACAACCGGCCCATGCTCGAGGTGGGCACGCAACCCAGCCCGGTCTCCAGCTGGTGGCGCAGAACCCGCCGTTCGTCAGGCGGGCAGGCCTGTACGGGCGGCAGATCCGGATCCCACGGCAGCCCGGCAGCCCAGAGATGGGCCAGGGCCATCCGGTAGGGCCGCCGCACGGTGAGGTCGCCGCCCGCGAGCGGCACGTAGCGCAGCGCCGCGAGCCGGCGGTAGCCCTTGTAGTCGGCCAGCATCACCTCGCCGCCCCAGACCGCCCCGTCGTCTCCGTAACCCGTTCCGTCGAAGGCGAATCCGAGTACCTGCTCGGTGCCGTCGAGGCTGTGCTCGGCCATCACCGCGGCGATGTGCGCGTGGTGGTGCTGCACTTTGCGCACGGGGCGGCCACCGGCGTTGCGGTGCGCCCAGCCGGTGGACCGGTATGCCGGGTGGGCGTCGGTCACCACCACGACGGGGGAGACGCCGGTCAGTGTGCGCAGGTGCCGCTCGGCGGCGTCGAACGCGGACAGCGTCGCCAGGTCGTCCATGTCGCCGATGTGCTGGCTCAGCCACGCATAGCGGCCGTCGGCGACGGCCAGGGTGTTCTTCAGGTCGGCGCCCACCGCGAGGGCCGGCGGCACCGCGACGGGCAGCGCCACCGGGAGCGGGGCATGGCCGCGGGACCGCCGGATGGGCAACTCCTCACCGTCGAGGACGCGCACCACCGAGTCGTCGCACGGCACCAGGATCCTGCGGTCGTGCACCAGCCAGCCATCGGCGAGGTCGGCGAGCCGCGCGAACGCGTCGTCGTCGGCGAAGCAGATTGGCTCACCACCGAGATTGCCCGACGTCATCACCAGCACCTGCGGGCCGGGCTCGTCGCCGGGCAGGCCGAACAGCAGCAGGTGCAGCGGCGTATAGGCCAGCATCACACCGAGATCGGGGTTGCGTGGCGCGACCGCGTCGGCGACGGGGCTCTCGGTGCGGCGTGGCCGCAGCACGATGGGTCGCGCCGCGCCGGTCAGCACGCCCGCGGTGCGCTCGTCGACGTCGACGAGCAGGGCTGCCCCCGCCAGATCCGGAACCATGACTGCGAACGGCTTGTCGCCGCGCCGCTTGCGCCTGCGCAGTTCCGCGACCGCGTGCGCATTCCCGGCGTCGCACGCCAGGTGGTAGCCGCCGATGCCCTTGACCGCGAGCACGCCTCCCGCGCGCAGCAAGCCACGGGCACGCCGGAGTCCCTCCTCGCCGCACCCCAGCACACCGCTGCCGGTGCGGAAACGCAGCGTAGGCCCGCAATCCGGGCAGCAGACGGGTTGCGCGTGGAATCGGCGATCGGCGGGATCGGCGTATTCGCGGGCGCAGGCGGCGCACATCGCGAAATCCGCCATGGTGGTGTTCGCCCGGTCGTACGGCAGCGCGCCGATGATGGTGAACCGAGGCCCGCAGTTGGTGCAGTTGATGAACGGGTGCCGGTGCCGGCGGTCGGCCGGGTCACGAAGCTCGGCAACGCAATCGGCGCACACCGCGACGTCGGGGGAAGTGAGGGTGCGGCCACCGGTCGAGCGTGACGTGTCGGCGATGGTGAACCCGGTGCCGCCGGTGCACGGCACGTCGCGGGTCTCGAGGTGGTCGATCACGGCCAGCGGCGGCGGATCGTCGCGCAGCCGACCGAGGAACGTGCACAAGGCGTCCGGGGTGCCCTCGATCTCGATGACGGCGCCCGCGCTGTCGTTGCGCACCGATCCGGACAGGCCGAGGGCGGCCGCGGTGGTGTACACGAACGGGCGGAAGCCCACGCCCTGGACGACGCCGTGCGCAAAGATCCGCAGCCGCTGGCGGGTCATGGCGGCGGATCCCCACTGCCCATCATCTTCAGACCGGCCAGCGCCTCGGCCGCCCCGGCCCGGTCGGTTCTCTCCACGACGAACCCCATGTGGATGATCACCCAGTCACCCGGCGCGAAGACGTCGTCGGGCAGCATGCCGATGTTGACCTTGCGATGCTCACCGACCACGTCGACGAGCGCGAGTTGGCCGCCGTAGCCGTCGAGCATCCGCACCACCTGACCGGGGATTCCGAGGCACATCGCTCAGCCCTCCACGGCCGCGCTGGTCAGTAGGCGCGCGACCACGTCCTCGACCGCGCGCACCGCCTCGGGCACCGCCGCGGCGACCGGGGCGCTCAGGCCGATGCCGTCCTCGACGCTCTCGACCTCGCAGCCGATCACCACGGTGCGCGGCGGGGTGCTGCCGAGCGCGTAGACACCCGCGAACACGGCCGCCGGGTCCATGGCGTGCGCATCCAGACGCGCAGTGCCCGAGAGACTCTCGTGGTCGGCCTCGATCACGTGCAGGGTGCCCGGCCCGCCGCGGTCGGGCAGCGCGTCGACGAGCACCAGTGCGTCGTAGCCGTCGAGCAGGTCGTAGGCGAGGTGCATGCCGCGGATGCCGTAGTCGGTCACCGCGACGTCGGGTCCGGCGAGCCGCTGCGGCACATGGCGTACCACCTCGGGGCCGAAACCGTCGTCGCCGAGGAAGATGTTGCCGATGCCGGCAATCAGGATTCTGGTCGTGATCCCTGCGCCCCTGTCACATCCGGCGGATCTTCAGATACCGCTTGACGTCGGGTATCGACCGCACGCCGAGCACCAGGCCGGCGACCACCACCAGACCCACGACGACCGTCGCCGTCACCCCTACTGTCTGCATGTCGAACTCCTCTCGGGAAGCGGCTGGACTTCGTCGGGTGCGAAGTACAGGTAGCGGCCGTACCACTCGTGCAGGTCGGCGGCGGGATCGTCCTCGATCACCACACCGATGTGGGTCTCGCCGTCGACCGTCTCGTGCACCGAGGTGACCCGGGCGACCTTGTCGGTGTAGAACAGGTCCTGGGCGTCGGCGCGGCGCGACGGGTGCAGCCGGACCCGGCTGCCGCGGCTGACCGGCACACCGTTAACCAGCACCGCGTCGATGCCCGGGTCGACGGCGTTGTCCGCGACCGGATCCCACCAGTCGACGCCGTCGGGGACCTCCGGGACCAGCGCGGGGGCGCCGACCGCCGCATGCGGATCCCGCAGCACGCCATGGAGGTTCATCATCGCCTCGGGCGACATGGTGTCGCAGCGGTCGATGATCGCCGCGGCGAGTGGGTCGGTGGCGCGGGCCTGGGCCTTCTCCTCGTCGGTCATGGTCATGATCCGCAGCGTGAGGATCTCGTCGATCTCGCAGGAGTCGTACAGGGCGCCGTCGCTCTGCTCGGCGATCTCGGGGTGGTCGTAGAGGATGATCGGCGACACCAGCACCAGGTCGCGTTCCCCGGTCGGACCGGCGAGCACCGGGAAGCACCGGTGCCTGACGCAGCGCGCGACGGCCTCCGCGGCGGCCGGCGGCGGCTCGAGCAGCGAGACGAACTCCCCACCGCTGACCTCACCGATGAGGTGGGTGCCGATCAACGAGGTGGCGATCGCCGCGTCCTTGTCCACCGCGGGCGAAGCCGTGTTCCGCACCGTCACGCTCACCCGGATCAGGTCGCCGTCGGGTTCGGCCGACAGCGACAGCTCGCCGCGTACCTCCCGTCGGGTACGCACCAGCCGGCCCCCGGTGACGATCTCGACGTCGGTGCCGGACGGTACGACGATGGGGTGCGTCCGCCCGGCGCACAGGATGTCGACGCCGAACGGGCCGAAGCGGGCCTCGCATTCCACCGCCTCGTCCCAGGTGATCCACGAACCCGCTTCGGTGACCAGTTCGTCGACGGCCTCGACGCGGCCGTCGCCGGCGTCGCGCATCGCGGCGCGGTGCTGCAACTGCAGGAAGCGCACGACGAAGGTGAGGGCAGGCGATTCGGCCGGCTGAAGCAGGATCTGCGCGGAGATCGTGTCGTCCTCGCCGATCCCTGCGGCTTCGGCGCCGGGTGGGCCGAGAACGCCGAACTGCCAGCGGGACTGGTTCTTCTGTGAGGTCGCACGGTAGGGGTAGAGCAGGTATCCCTCGTAGAGCACCGCGTCGGCGACGGCGCGGGCCCGGTTCCAGTCGGCGCTCACGGGACCGGCGTCCGGGACAGCAGGTTCCTGACGGCCTCGTCCAGCGAGAGCAGGCCGTGTGCGGAGCGGTGGCCGGCCAGCGCGTCGACGGTGTCGTGGTCCAGCCGCACCCATCCGGTGTTCGGGTAGTGCAGGCGGACCAGGTCCCGCCACACCGACACGGGCATGTCGTGTCGGTCCTCGCGGTCCCACGGCACCTGCTGGACGGCGAAGCCGCGCGACCCCTGCACGAACACCGTTCCGCTGAACAGGAACAGCAGCGGTACGGCACCGCTGCGCAGTGCGTGCAGATACTTCGCGGCGACCACCTCGAAGTCGTAGGTGCACTCCAGCGGCAGGTCGATCCGGGTGGATCCGGTGAACCCGGGGATCATCGCCGCGGTGTGCTGCCACAGGAAGGTGTGCTGAGTCCGGCCCCACCGCTCCCGGGGCCCGAACAGGTCGGTCAGGCCCGCCGCCTCGGCGTCGTCGTAACCACGGCGCAGCGGGTCGATCCTGACCTGGCAGCGCAGCGCGATGGCGTGCACGGGTTCGTCGCCGGCCGCCGACACCGCGATGCGCGCGGTCAGCACCGGTGTCACCGCGTAGGGTTCGGGCGCCACGTCGAGCACCGCGAACGTCACCTCGGTGGTCGGAGCGGTCACCGGACCACCACCTTGCTGCGGTCGGCGACGGCACGGAAGAAGTCGTCCATGTAGTCACGCGCCTCGCGGCCACCGTCGAAGCCCCGCCAGAGCATCCGCAGCCTGCCGACGAATTCGTAACAGGCGTCGATCGGCAACAGATGGCAGACCGGCGGCCGGCTGTCGCCGTCCGCGTCGTCATCATGGAAGGGGACCCGCACCAGCAGCGCCTCGGTGTCGTCGGCCATGGTGTCCACCCGGGGGTCGGCGGCACGGATGTCGTTCCAGGCCAGCAGGTCCAGTTCGGACTCCGTGGCTCCGGCCGGTCCCGGATAGAACGCCACCGTGCGCCCGAGATCGGAGTTGCGGAAGAAGAAGGCCAGGCCCACCGGGATCTGCAGGGCCTCCCACGACCGGCGGTCCAGCGCGAAGTCCGGGAATTCGAGGTAGCGGTCCGGCACCGCGCGGAAGCGCAGTTCGGCGTGGGTGTCGGTGAACAGCAGATAACACCCCCGGCAGACGCAGAGCAGCTGTCTGCCTGCGACATTCACCACATGCTGGTGGGCATCGGCGATCTGCTCGGCGCACATCTCGCAGCGTTCACCGGCTGCCTGTGGCGTCGTGCGGTTGGCCCGGATCCGCGCCAGCACATCGTAGGCCGTCATCAGGCGACACTCTCGGCCGTGGCGGCGGGCAGTGCCATCGACAACACACCGCCGCGCACCAGCATCGGCACCGGTTCGAGGTGGGCGGCCGGCCGGTCGTCGTCGACGGATCTCCCGCCGTGCGCGACGTCGAAGTGTGCGCGGCAGTGCGGGCATCGCAGCACCACGTCCGCCGAACCCATCCGCCGGTGCAGCACCGCACCCGCCAGCGAATCGCCGCATGCGCCGCACCCGTCCCGGTAGGCGAACAGGTCGTCACCGACCCGGCACGCCAGCACCGTGGCGCCCGCCACCAGGAAACCGCCGACCTCGCCGGCCGACAGCGCCTCGAGGTCCGGGACCGGATGCCAGTCGGCCGGTGGGTGTCGTTCGGCCCGAACGCGGTTCAGCAGTGACTCGGCGGGGATGACGGCCGAAACCGGTTCCTTCTCGGCGGCGACCACCTCGATGGAGGCGATCTCCGGCGCCGCGGCCCGTACCGCGTCCTCGACGGCGAGTTCCAGCGTGACCGCCGACGACGGGCAACTCTTGCAGCTTCCGGAGAACTGGAGGCGGACCACCTCGCCGTCGACGCCGAGCAGATGCACATCGCCGCCGTGGGAGCCCAGATAGGGCCGGACGGTGTCCAATGCGTCGGCGATGCGGCGTTCGACGGGGTGCGGGTGGAGGCCGTGCACCAGCAGCAGGCTGGCCACCAGGTCGTCACCGACGAAGTCGTCGGCGAGGTCCGGCATCGCACGGACCGCCAGCGTCATCATCCGCTCCAGGCCGGCCCCGTAGAGGTCGGTGACCTCGCGCACCAGTTGCTCGGCGCGCTCCCTGGCGGTCACCCCGCCGATCGCGGTGGCGTCCAACAGGACCTGGATCCGGTCACCGGCGGTGCGCCAGCGTGCGTCGGCCTCGGTGTCGCCCACGCCTGGCGATCCCGACGGGCGCATCGCCTATTCCCCGGTGACCGACTGGGTGGGGGAGTGGAGCAGGTCGAGGCTCTTTCCTTCACCCAGGTACATGTGCACCCCGCACGGCAGGCACGGATCGAAACTGCGCACGGTGCGCATGATGTCGATGCCCTTGAAGTGTTCGCGGTCGTTCTCCTCGAAGATCGGCTGCCCCTGCACCGCATCCTCGTACGGCCCCGGTGTGCCGTAGCTGTCGCGCGGATTGGCGTTCCACGGGGTCGGTGGGTACGGGTGGTAGTTCGCGATCTTGCCGTCCCGGATCACCATGTGGTGGCTCAGCACACCGCGCACCGCCTCGGTGAACCCGCACCCGATGCCCTCGTCGGGGACGTCGAACTTCTCCCAGGTCTTGGTCCGGCCTGCCCGGATCTCCGTGAGCGCCTTCTCGGCGAAGTGCAGGGCCGACGCCGCGGCGTAGGCCTGGAAATACGTTCTCGCGCGGTTGCGTTCGATCGTGTTGCTGCCGTGCTGTGGGATCTTCCACTCGAACTCGACCGGGCCCTTGAGCGCGGTCTTGGGCAGGTTGATCTGCACGCTGTGACCGGTCGACTTCACGTAGCCGATGTCCACCAGGTTGGCCAGCGCGGTCGACCACAACCGGGCCAGCGGACCGCCGCCGGTGTCGAGCGCCAGATGGTCCTTGCCGTCGTACCAGCGCGGTGACATCACCCAGCTGTAGTTCTCGTCGAAGTCGCGCTTCTGCGGCTTGGGATTGGTGTGCTGGTTCCACGGGTGCCTGCGGTCGACGGGGTTGCCGAGGGGATCGTTCTTGACGAACATCTCCTGGTCTTCCCAGTCGTCGTAATACGAACTGCCCAGCAGGATCCGGATGCCGAGGTTGATGTCCACCAGGGAGGTGGTGAGCAGCTTGCCGTCCACCACCACCCCCGGGGTGACGAACATCTTGCGGCCCCAGTTCTCCATGTCCTTGTACGCGAAGTTGCAGTGCTCGGGATCCTGGAACGAGCCCCAGCAGCCCAGCAGCGTCCGCCGCAGACCCACCTGCTCGTAGCCGGGGAGCGCTTCGTAGAAGAAGTCGAACAGGTCGTCGTGCATCGGCACGACCTTCTTCATGAACTCCACGTAGCGCATCAACCGGGTCATGTAGTCGGTCATCAACTGGATGGTGGCGACCGTGCCGACGCCGCCCGGGTAGAGCGTGGAGGGGTGCACGTGGCGGCCCTCCATGAGGCAGAACATCTCCCGCGTCCACCGGCTGACCTGGAGGGCCTCGCGGTAGAACTCGCCGGTGAACGGATTGAGCGCCCGCATGATGTCGGCGATGGTGCGGTGCCCGTGCATGTCGGCGTGCGGAGCCTGGGTGTTCTCGGCCTTGGCCAGCACGCTCGGATTGGTCTCGGCGACCATCTTCTCGCAGTAGTCCACCCCGACCAGGTTCTCCTGGAAGATGTTGTGGTCGAACATGTATTCCGCGGCCTCGCCGAGGTTGACGATCCACTCCGCGACGTGCGGCGGCTGAACGCCGTAGGCCATGTTCTGCGCGTAACACGAGCAGGTGGCATGGTTGTCGCCGCAGATCCCGCAGATGCGGCTGGTGATGAAGTGCGCGTCCCGGGGGTCCTTGCCCTTCATGAAGATCGAGTAGCCGCGGAAGATCGACGATGTGCTGTGGCACTCGACGACTTCGCGGTTCTCGAAGTCGATCTTGGTGTAGATGCCGAGGCTGCCGACGATGCGGGTGATCGGGTCCCAGGCCATCTCGACCAGTTGGCCTGGATCGCGCTTCACAAGGGACGGCTCAGGAACTGTCGTTGTCATCGGAGTGCACTGCTTTCATCGAAATATCAATGCGCGGGCAGCATTGTGCCCACGATGGCCTCGCCTGCTTGAGTGCGGTCTTTACGGCGGCACTACCAGGTGCGAGTCGCTCCGGTCTCGAGTTTCAGGCCGGGATGGCGCCACTTCGGTTCTTTGTCGACGGTCTTACCCGTGACGTGGCGCAGACTGCGGATCACCGAGCCGTAGAGGCCCGACGCCGTCGTGGACACCTTGCCGCCGGGCGGCTCGTCCATGAACGGCATGAATTTGTCCGGGAAGCCGGGCATCGTGCAGCCGATGCAGATGCCACCGACGTTCGGGCACCCGCCGATACCGTTGATCCACCCGCGTTTGGGCACGTTGCACTTGACGACCGGACCCCAGCAGCCAAGCTTGACAATGCATTTCGGCGAGCCGTACTCGTCGGCGAAGTCGCCCTGCTCGTAGTAGCCGGCCCGGTCACACCCCTCGTGGACAGTCTGACCGAACAGCCACTGCGGCCGCAGCGCATCGTCGAGCGGGATCATCGGCGCCTGCTCGGTCGCCATGTACAGCAGGTAGGTCAGCGTCTCGGAGAGGTTGTCCGGGTGTATCGGACATCCGGGCACGCAGACGATCGGGATTCCCGCCTTGCTCTTCCAGTCCCAACCGAGATAGTCCGGCACGCCCATCGCCCCGGTCGGATTGCCCGCCATCGCGTGGATACCGCCGTAGGTCGCACAGGTCCCCACCGCGACGACCGCGGTCGCCTTCGGCGTGAGCCTGTCCAGCCATTCACTCGTGGTCATCGGCTGGCCCGTCGCCGGGTCGTTGCCGAAGCCGCACCAGTAACCTTCGGTCTTGAGCTGCTCGTTGGGAATCGATCCCTCGACCACCAGCACGAACGGTTCCAATTCGCCACGGTCGGCCTTGAAGAACCATTCGAGGAAGTCGTCGGCGCCGCCGTTGGGCCCGCATTCGAAATCGATGAGCGGCCAGTGCACGGCGACCTTCGGTAGCCCGGGGAGGGCGCCGAGGGCGATCTCCTCGATGCTGGGTTGCGTGGCGGCAGTCAGCGCCACAGAGTCACCGTCACAACTCAATCCGGCGTTGATCCACAGAACGTGGATCAAGGCCTCTTCTGCTTTGACTGCTGCCTCACTGGGCATCGCCACAGCTCTCCGGGACCCGGGCTGGGGATCCCTACACCGCCGGAGTCGACCTTCGGCCCACTTGCGCGGCGCTAATCTTTTGGTCTACTCCGGCCGACATTGTCTTGTCAACGAGTTCGCGAGACATATCCGACTTGGGCTGGTTTGCCAGATCTGCGATCCAGGCATACCAGTCCGCGGTACCATCACCCGTCGTCGCCGACAGCGCCAGGATGTCCAGGTCGGGGTTGATCGAGCGGGCATGGCCCGCGCAGACGTCGACATCGAAGTCGACATAGGGCAACAGGTCGATCTTGTTCACGATCACCACGCCCGCGGCGGCGAACATGTGCGGGTACTTCAAGGGCTTGTCGGCCCCTTCCGTCACCGAGATCACCAGGACTTTGCTGTGCTCGCCCAGGTCGAACATGGCCGGGCACACCAGGTTGCCGACGTTCTCGATGAACAGCAGCGTGCCGCGGTCGGGGTGCAGCGCCTCGAGCGCTCGGCGGACCATCTCGGCGTCGAGGTGGCAGCCGGCGCCGGTGTTGACCTGGACGGCGCGGGCGCCGGCCCGCCGGATGCGGTCGGCGTCCAGGAGGGTCTCCTGATCGCCCTCGATCACGGCGATCGGCCGGTCCCGGCCGAGGTCCCGGATGGTGCGTTCGAGCAGGGTGGTCTTGCCCGCGCCGGGTGAACTGGTGAGGTTGAACGCCAGGATGTCGTGCTCGGCGAGCCACCGCCGGTTCTCGGCGGCCACCAGGTCGTTCTTGGCGAGCACCTTCTGTTCGAGGGACACGGTCTCGGTGTGGACGTGGGTGTGGTCGGCCTGGTCGTGGGTGTGGTCGTGGTCAGAGTGGGTGACGTCGTGGGTGTGGCCTTCGTGGGTGTGGTGGTGATGCGCCGGGGCCTGGCCGGCCGGCGTGATCACCGCCCCGTCGTCACCGCAGCCGCAGGTCGCGCACATGTCAGCTCACTTCCATCGAGAGTATTCGCAGATCCCGGCCGGCGAGGACCTCGACATCGGCACTGCCGCACGGGCACAACAGGATCAGGTCACCCAGTTCGAATTCCGATCCGCATGTCCGGCAGCGTGCGACGCCCCGGCGCAGGTCGACGTCGAGCCGGGCGCCGTCGGCCACCGTGCCCTGGGTCGCGAGTTCGAAGCAGAACTCCATGGCGTGCGGCACGACGGCGCACAGGGCGCCGACCTCGAGCCTGACGCTGTGCACGCGGCGGCCTGCGGCGTGCTCGCACACCGCGTCGACAACACTCTGGGTGATCGCCATCTCGTGCATCTGGTGCCCCGTTCCGGGCCGGTCCGCCCCACGATAGGCCCGGTCAGGCAATTTGGTGAGCAGACGCACAATCGCATCGACGCGCCCCTCGGAGTGCGATTTCATGTCTGCTCGCCGGTGACCGGCGTGTCAGCTTGAGTCGAACAGGTGTTCGTCTACTCTGGACGGTGTTCGACGGCTAGATGCTGGTCAGGCCGACTTGTCGGTGGCTACCTCTAGCGTCACGGCCAACTGATCGACACCGATCACCGAACATCACAGGACGGAGAAGACCATGGCGCAAGCCCCGGATCGCGAAAAGGCCCTCGAGCTGGCCCTCGCCCAGATCGAGAAGAGTCACGGCAAGGGGTCGGTGATGCGACTCGGCGACGAGGTGCGCCAGCCGATCTCGGTCATCCCGACCGGCTCGATCGCCCTGGACGTGGCGCTCGGCATCGGCGGCCTGCCCCGCGGCCGCGTCGTCGAGATCTACGGCCCGGAGTCCTCGGGTAAGACCACCGTCGCGCTGCACGCGGTGGCCAACGCGCAGGCCGCAGGCGGCATCGCGGCGTTCATCGACGCCGAGCACGCACTGGATCCCGACTACGCCAAGAAGCTCGGCGTCGACACCGACTCGCTGCTGGTGTCCCAGCCCGACACCGGTGAGCAGGCGCTCGAGATCGCCGACATGCTGATCCGCTCCGGCGCGCTGGACATCCTGGTCATCGACTCGGTGGCCGCCCTGGTGCCGCGCGCCGAGATCGAGGGCGAGATGGGTGACAGCCACGTCGGCCTTCAGGCCCGTCTGATGAGCCAGGCGCTGCGGAAGATCACCGGCGCGCTGAGCAACTCGGGAACCACCGCGATCTTCATCAACCAGCTGCGCGAGAAGATCGGCGTGATGTTCGGCTCGCCCGAGACCACCACGGGCGGAAAGGCGTTGAAGTTCTACGCCTCCGTGCGGTTGGACGTCCGGCGCATCGAGACCCTCAAGGACGGCACCGACGCGGTGGGTAACCGCACCCGGGTCAAGGTCGTCAAGAACAAGGTGTCGCCGCCGTTCAAGCAGGCCGAGTTCGACATCCTCTACGGCAAGGGCATCAGCCGCGAGGGCTCGCTCATCGACATGGGTGTCGAGCACGGCTTCATCCGTAAGTCCGGCTCCTGGTTCACCTACGAGGGTGAGCAGCTCGGCCAGGGCAAGGAGAACGCCCGCAACTTCCTGATGGAGAACCCCGATGTCGCCAACGAGGTCGAGAAGAAGATCAAGGAGAAGCTTGGCATCGGGGCCGTCGTGAACGCCGAAGACGTCCTGCCGGCTCCCGTTGACTTCTGATTCCACCGACGTCGCGCCGGCCAAGCGCGAAGAGCAGGCGCGGGCGGTGTGCCTGCGCCTGCTCACCGCGCGGGCGAGGACCCGGGCCGAGCTCGAGACCAAGCTTGCCGGCAAGGGGTATCCCGACGAGGTGACCACGCCGGTGCTCGACCGGCTGGCCCAGGTCGGCCTGATCGACGACCGTGACTTCGCCGAGCAGTGGGTGCGCTCCCGGCACACGCACGCCGGAAAGGGCAAGCGCGCGTTGGCCGCCGAGCTGCGCACCAAGGGTGTTGACCGCGAGGTCATCGACGAGGTGCTGGCCGACGTCGATGCCGGCGCCGAACGCCAGCGGGCCGAGCAGCTGGTCCGTGACCGGCTGCGCCGCGAGCGGCTCGACGACGACGACGCGGAAGCCAAGGCGGTGCGGCGGCTGGTCGGAATGCTGGCCCGCCGCGGTTACAGCCAGTCGATGGCACTCGACGTGGTCAAGGTCGCGGTGGCCGGCGAACGGGAACGGCGGCGGGTCTGACCGGCTCTCCTGCCGAGGACGATCCGGGTGCGTTCACCGACGGCGACAACTGGGCGGGCGGGTTCTACGAACTGTCCATCGACATCGGACATCGCGATGACGCGCGACTCGGCCGCGCGCTCGACGCGCTCTGGCGTGCTGCGGGCATCGACGGCTGCTACGCCGACAGGACCCGCGAGCCCGCCGACCAGGAGGCGGTGCCGCTGACGGTCGGGTCGTTGTCGAGGTTCGGTCACCTCCACGGGCGGCTCACCCTGCCCGGCGGTGCGGTGTCGGTGTGTGGCGGGCTGGCGATCCGGATGAGTGACGGGACCGACTGGCTCAACCTGTATCTCCCGATGGGTGCGCTGACGCGGACTGATCCTCGCATCGGTGGCTTCCCGTTCGGCGACGATGGCGGCCCGTCGTCGCTGTCGTGGCGCGCCCCGCTGGACGGATGGCTCGCGGACGTCGGCGCGCAGATCTATCGCGAGGTCGACTTCCGGCGGGCGATCATCGGCTTCGAGACCGACGATGCGGAGATCGCCGCCGCGGTCGGCGCTGTGCCGGAACGGCGTTCGTTCGGCTACTTGGCACCGTGCGACGGCGAACTGCGGTACCACCCGGCGAACGTCTAGTGCGCGACCGCCGCAGGCAGTGTGGCCAGCGCCTGTCCCGCGTCGAGTGAGCGCGGCTCGCCACCGCGTCGGGCATGCTCGGCGGTGACCCGCTGGACCAGCTCGTTCACGGGCGCATCGAGCCCGTGCAGGCGGGCCTGCAGGACGATTTCGCCGTTGAGCCAGTCGGTCTCGACGTCGGCGCGTCCGCGGGCGATGCTCTGCCACGTCGAGCCGAGGAGGTCGTCGCGCACCCGCCCCCGCAGGATGTCCCCGCGACGGGCCCGGTCACGCTCCGCGGTCACGACGGCGATCCCGGCGTCGGCGAGCACCCTTTCGGCCTCACGACGCGCCCGGTCGGCGAGTTCGTCGGCGTCGGGCCCCGGGCGGAACGCCGCCGTCACGCCGTTGCCGAGATTGACGATGAGCTTGCGGTGCTTCCACGCCATGATGTCGTCGCGGACCTCCGAGACGAACTGCGCCGCGGTGAGTGCCTCCGCCAGCGTGCGCGCCGCGTCGTCGCGACCCGCGGGATACCGCCCGACGTCGAGGATCCCGGCCACCGGATGACTCTGCTGGACGACGACGCCGGGCTCCAGATGCGCGGACGGCAGCATCACGTTGACCCCGTACACGCCGGCGAAGCGGCGCAGCGCGGCCGCCTCGTTGGCCACTCCGTTCTGGGCGGCGAAGATCGGCGTGCCGGACGGCGCGTGCGCCGCGAGATCGTCCAGGGCCGCGGCCGTTTGGTGCCCCTTCACGGCCAGCACCACCGATGGCGAGCCGGTCCAGTCGACGTCCCCGGCATCCGCAGCGGCGGGCACGTCGACAGACTGGCTGCCCGCCGCAGTGACGAGCGTCAGGCCGCGCGAGCGGATGGCGCGCAGGTGTTCACCGCGGGCCACCGCCGACACGTCGGCACCGGCCAGGCGCAGTCGTGCGGCGATCACGCCACCGACGGCGCCGGCCCCGTAGACCACGATGTGCGCCACGGCGCCTCCTCACTGACGGACCGGCAACTTGAGCAGTGGCAGAACCTGCTCGCCGATCCTCTCGACCTCGGACACGTACGGAGTGTCGGACAGCACGAAGTGGGTGACGCCGAGGTCGGCGTACTTCTGCAGCGCCGCACCCACCTCGGCGGCCGACCCGACGAGCCACGTGGTTCCCGCACCGCCCCCACCATGTCTACCGGGTGCGGTGTACAGGCACGAGTCGAGGACGTCGCCGCGTTCGGTCAGCTCCAGCAGGCGGCGCTGTCCCACCGCGCCTCCGGGGTCGCGGCGGTGCAGCTCTCCCGGCGCGGCGGCGAACGCGGCGAGTTTGGCCTCGGCGTCCCGCCACGCCTGTTCCGACGTCTCCCGCACCAGGGTGGTGACCCGCAGGCCGAATTCCAGCGGTGGGTGTTCGCGGCCCACCCTGTCGGACAGTGCCCGCAGCCGGTCGATCCGTTCGGCGATCCCGTCGAGCGGTTCACCCCAGAACAGCTGCACGTCGGCCTCGGCGGCAGCGACCTCCTCCGCCGCGGGTGACGCCCCGCCGAAGTACAGCCTCGGCGTCGGCAGCCCGGCGGCGAACGGTCGCGGCTGTGCGGTCGAGTTCTCCAACCGGTAGAACTCGCCGTGGAAGGTGACGTCCTCCTCGCGCCACAACCGGCGCACGATGCGCAGGAACTCCAGTGTGCGGTCGTAGCGGCGCGACTTGTCGAACTCGCCGTCGCCGTAGGCGGCCAGGTCGTCGGTGCCGCTGACGATGTTGACGAAGAGCCGGCCGCCGTTGAGCGCGGCCAGAGTGGCTGCGGCGGCGGCGAAGTGCGCGGGTTGCCAGTACCCCGGCCGGATCGCCACCAGCGGCGTGAAATTCGTGGTGCGCGCCGAGATCGCGGTCGCCACGGTGAAGGTGTCCGGCCTGCCCCAGCCCGTGCCGATCAGGGCTCCCGCCCAGCCGTGCCGCTCGGCGCGCTGGGCCAGGTCGACCGAGTAGTCCAGGCTGCCCCAGCCCGCGGCGGTGTCGTCGCCGCGGTGCCCGGGCGTCACGGTGTTCGGGATGTACCAGAGGAATTCGTGGCCTGCCGGCCGGCGTGGCTGCGTGGTCGTTGTCGTCATCGAGAGGCAACGTATCGACCGCGCAGGCAAAGATCGCCACACTCCCGCTACGGGAATCGTTCAGTACAGCTTCACGATCGCCCGAGCTACACCGCTTTGGCGCCGGGCGCGCCCTCCTGCTCGACCGCATCGGCGTGCAGCGGTGCGGGTCCGCGATGAGACCGGCGCATGCGGCGTTCCAGCCGCGTCGCAAACGCCGACAACCCGAAGTTGATGGCGATCAGGATCACCGCGACGACCATCAGCGCCGGGATGTAGTTGCTGTACGCCGACCCGATGTTGGTGCCCTGGCGGACGACCTCGAGGAACAGGATCTGATAGCCGATCGCGGTGTCCTTGAGCACCACCACCATCTGCGACACCAGCACCGGCAGCATCGATGTCACGGCCTGCGGCAGCAGGATCGCGCGCATCGTCTGGCCCCACCGCAGGCCGAGCGCCGACGCCGCCTCCGCCTGCCCGCTGGGCAGCGCGTTCACCCCGGCGCGGACGATCTCGGCGATCACCGCACCGTTGTAGAGGGTGAGCCCGGTGACTACCCCGGCCAGTGCCTGGTATTTCGACGGCACCACGTCGTAGATGCCGTACGCGGCGAAGCTGAAGATCATCATGATCAGCACCGGGATGGCACGGAAGATCTCGACGAACACCGCACACGGCCAGCTGATCAGCGGGTGCAGCGACAACCGCCCCACACCGAGCACGAACCCCAGGATCAGGGCGAGCACGATCGACAGTGCCGCGGCGGTCAACGTGCCCTGAATCCCCGGCAGCAGGTAGGTCTTCCACAGGTTCGGCGTGAGGAACGGTTCCCACTTCGCGGCCGTGAACTGCCCCTGCTTCCAGAACTGCCATAGCACGACGGCGATCACCGCGACCGCGATCACCGCGGCGACCAGCGTGGCGATCGCGTTGCGGATCCGCGCGCGGGGCCCGGGGGCGTCGAACAACACCGAGGCGGTGCTCATCAGCGTCGCACCGCCAATCGCTTACCGAGCCAACCGAACACCAGGCCCATCGGCAACGTCAGGATGACGAACCCGACGGCGAAGATGAATCCCACCAGGAGCAGCGCCGCGGTGTTCTCCGTCATCACCTTCATCAGCGTCGCCGCCTCGGCCACCCCGATCGCCGAGGCGATCGTGGTGTTCTTGGTCAGCGCGATGAGCACCGAGCCGAGCGGCAGGATCACCGACCGGAACGCCTGTGGCAACAGGATGAACCGGAGGTTCTGGCCGAACGAGAAGCCCAGCGACCGCGCGGCCTCGGCCTGCCCGAGCGGCACCGTGTTCACCCCTGAGCGCACGGTCTCGCACACGAACGACGCCGTGTAGACGGTCAATCCGACCACCGCGAGCCGGAATCCGCTGTCGGCGATGGACGTCAGCGATTCGGCGTCGACCAGGGTGATGCCCAGCGTGTTACCCAGACCGAACGAGCAGAACAGGATGATCAGCGTCAGCGGCGTGTTACGCACCACGTTGACGTAGGAGGTGCCCAGCCAGTTGAGCACCGGCACCGGTGCCAGCCGCATCGCGGCCAGCACCGTGCCGAGGATCAGCGCGCCGATCGCCGAGTACAGCGTCAGCTTGATGGTGATCCAGAACGCCGCGAAGATCTGGTCCTGGTACTGGGTGAAGACGTCCACGGCCCGGGCCAGACCTCCGGCTCAGTACCGGTCGATCTTCGGCGGTGCGGGCGCCGTGATCCCCGCCGGACCGAGATTCTTGTCGAACGCCTCTTTCCAGGCGCCGCTCGACTCCATCTTCTCGAGCGCGTCGTTGATCTTGGTGCGCAGCTCGGCATCGTCCTTCTTGAGCCCGACGCCGTAGCGCTCCTCGGAGAAGGTGTCGCCGACGATCTTGAACTGGCCTGGCTGCTGCGCGGCGTAGCCGGCGAGGATCACCTCGTCGGTGGTCACCGCGTCGATGGCGCCGTTCTTCAGCGCCTCGATGCAGGCCGAGTACGTGTCGTACTGCTGCAGCTGCACGCCGGCGTATTCGTCCTTGATCTTCTGCGCCGGAGTGGATCCCGTGACCGAGCACAGCTTCTTGTTGTTCTGCAGTGACGCCGCCCCGGTGATGTCGGTGTTGTTCTCCCGCACCAGCAGGCTCTGCCCGGTGAGCAGGTACGGCCCGGCGAAGTCGACCTTCTCCTTGCGCGCATCGGTGATCGAGTAGGTGGCGGCGATGTACTTCACCTGGTCGTTCTGGATGAGCGTCTCGCGCTGGCCCGACGGCGCCTCCTTCCACTCGATCTTGTCCGGGGCGTAGCCGAGTTCACCGGCGACATAGGTGGCGACGTCGACGTCGAAGCCGGTCAGCTTGCCGTCGGGGTTGCGCAGCCCGAGGCCGGGCTGATCGAACTTCGTGCCGATCACGATCTTGTCGCTGTCACCGCTGCCGCCGCCGCCACATGCGGTCGCGGCGAAGGGCAGGGCGAGGGCGAGTGCGACGACACCGGCGGCGCGCCACCGGGAGGGCACGGAGAGGGACGGCATGGGTCTTGGGTTTCCTTTCGCCGGGAATCAGTGGTGGAGAATCTTGCCGAGGAAGTCCTTGGCGCGGTCGGTCTGCGGATTGTCGAAGAACTCCGCGGGTTCGGCGTCCTCGACGATGGCGCCGTCGGACATGAAGACCACGCGGTCCGACGCCCGCCGGGCGAAGCCCATCTCGTGGGTCACCACGAGCATCGTCATACCGTCGGATGCCAGCGACGCCATGACGGCCAGCACCTCGTTGATCATCTCGGGGTCCAGCGCGCTGGTGGGCTCGTCGAAGAGCATCACCTTGGGCGTCATCGCCAGTGACCGCGCGATCGCGACCCGCTGCTGCTGCCCGCCCGACAGCTGGGCGGGGTACTTGTCGGCCTGGTTGGCCACGCCGACCCGTTCGAGCAGCGCCATCGCCTCGGTGCGGGCCTTGTCCTTGGCCAGCCGTCGTACCTTCATCGGCGCGAGCGTGACGTTCTCCAGAATCGTCTTGTGCGCGAACAGGTTGAACGACTGGAACACCATGCCGACGTCGGACCGCAGCTGCGCCAGGCGACGTCCCTCGTCGGGTAGCTGCTGGCCGTCGACCGCGATGTTGCCCGAGTCGATGGTCTCCAGCCGGTTGATGGTGCGGCACAGCGTCGACTTCCCCGATCCCGACGGACCGATCACCACGACGACCTGGCCCCGTTCGACGCGCAGGTTGATGTCCTTGAGGACGTGGAGGCTGCCGAAGTGCTTGTTGACCTGCTCCATTGCGATCATCGGCACGGTCTGCGGCGGTGGATCGGCGACCTGCGCTTCCCGGCCGGAGCTGTCCATGGCTGGAGACCTTACCCAGGTAACGCTCAGCATGCCGGGAACTGATCAATCCGCACGATCGGGCGCCGGTGCGCTGCCCGTACCATGGGCGCGTGACTTCGATGGTGACGCGGGAGGCGGCGGCGGACAGCGCCGCACACCCTGCTGTGCGCACCTACCAGGTCCGCACCTACGGCTGCCAGATGAACGTGCACGACTCCGAACGGCTGGCCGGTCTTCTCGAGGCGGCCGGATATCGGCGCGCAGCCGAGGGGGCCGACGCCGACGTGGTGGTGTTCAACACCTGCGCGGTGCGCGAGAACGCCGACAACAAGCTCTACGGCAACATCAGTCACCTGGCGCCACGCAAGCAGGCCGATCCCGACATGCAGATCGCCGTCGGCGGCTGTCTGGCGCAGAAGGACCGCGACGCGGTGCTGCGCAAGGCCCCGTGGGTCGACGTGGTCTTCGGCACCCACAACATCGGTTCGCTGCCTGCGCTGCTCGAGCGCGCGCGTCACAACAGGGTCGCCCAGGTCGAGATCGAGGAGTCGCTGCGGGAGTTCCCGTCGACGCTTCCGGCGGCGCGCGAATCCGCCTATGCGGCATGGGTTTCGGTGTCGGTGGGCTGCAACAACACCTGCACGTTCTGCATCGTGCCCGCGCTGCGCGGCAAAGAGGTGGATCGCAGCCCGGGCGACATCCTGGCCGAGGTGCGCTCTCTGGTGGACCAGGGGGTGCTCGAGGTCACCCTGCTCGGTCAGAACGTCAACGCCTACGGAGTCTCGTTCGCCGACCCGAGGCTGCCGCGCGACCGCGGGGCGTTCGCGAAGCTGCTGCGTGAGTGCGGACACGTCGACGGGCTGGAGCGGGTGCGGTTCACCTCTCCGCACCCGGCCGAGTTCACCGACGACGTGATCGAGGCGATGGCCGAGACGCCCAATGTGTGCCCGACGCTGCACATGCCGCTGCAATCAGGGTCCGACCGGGTGCTGCGCGCGATGCGACGGTCCTACCGCGCCGACCGCTTCCTCGGGATCATCGACCGCGTGCGCGATGCGATTCCGCACGCGGCGATCACCACCGACCTGATCGTCGGATTCCCGGGGGAGACCGAAGAAGACTTCGCGGCGACCCTCGACGTGGTGGCCCGGGCGCGGTTCGCAAGCGCTTTCACGTTCCAGTATTCGAAGCGGCCGGGCACACCCGCCGCGGAGATGCCCGGTCAGCTGCCGAAAGACGTGGTGTCGGAACGCTATCAGCGGCTGATTGCGTTGCAGGAGCGAATCTCGATGGAGGAGAACGCCGCACAGGTGGGCACCACCGTCGAACTCCTGGTCGCCACGGGTGAGGGACGCAAGGACGCGAGCACCGCGCGCATGTCGGGGCGCTCGCGCGACGGCCGGCTGGTGCACTTCGCCCCGGGCGGGGCCGACATCCGGCCCGGCGACATCGTCACCACGACCGTCACCGGCGCCGCGCCCCATCACCTGATCGCCGACGCCGGCCTGCTCGCGCACCGCCGGACCCGTGCCGGCGACGCCCACGCCGAGGGACGGCGACCCCGCACGGGTGTGGGCCTCGGCATTCCGGGCATCGGCGCCCCGCCGAAGGCGGCGACACCGGACGGGTGCGGTCGATGAGCGCCGCGAGTGGTCCCGGCAACGGCTTCGACCAGTTCAAGGGCGACATCGAGGACGTCGAACGACGGATGGCGCGCGAGTTCGAGCCCGGCTCCAGGGCGCTCGTGGTGGCGGTACTGGTGTTCGTGGTGCTGCTGTCGCTGATCCTTCCGCACACCGGTGGCGCCAAGGGCTTCGACGTCCTGGTGGGCGCGGAAGCCGCCGTCGGCGAAGGCGTGTCGCTGCCGTCGCGGGTGTTCACGTGGCTGGCGCTGGTGTTCTCGGTCGGCTTCTCGATTCTCGCGCTGCTGACCCGGCGGTGGGCTGTCGCGTGGGTCGCGCTTGCGGGCTCGGCGGTCGCCTGCCCGATCGGGATGCTCGCGGTGTGGTCCAGGCAGACCGCGGCCGAGCAGTATCCCGGGCCCGGAATCGGCCTCGTCATCGGCTGGATCGCCGTCATCGTGCTGACGTTCCACTGGGCCAGGGTGGTGTGGTCGCGCACCGCGGTGCAGTTGGCCGCCGAGGAGGAACGCCGCCGCCGGGCCGCCGAGGGTCAGCAGAAGGGACTGCTGGACGACTTCGGCGACGATCCGGACGGCCCTCCCGCGACCTAGCGCCACTCAGTCGGTTGCCTGCGGCAGGCAGCCGGTGAGCGCCGCCCGCACCACAGGCGTGTAGGCGTCGACGAAGTCCGCACCCGACATCTGGGCCACCGCGTCGACCTCCAACACGTAGCGCGCGTAGATCACTCCCACCAGCGCCGTCACCAGGGTGGCCGACGCCGTTCGCGCCACCTCCGGTTCGATGCCGCGTGCCTGCAACCTCTCGGCGACCGGTCGGGCGAGCGCCTCCTCGACGAACCCCCGGGTCAGCGCGAACCCCCTCGCCTCGCCGCCCGCCGACGCGATGGTCAGCAGGGCTGGCCGATTCTGCGGGTCGTCCCAGGTGGTGACCAGCGCGCTCAGCAGGCGCCGGGGCAGTTCGGCGGCCGGCGCATCGACCTCGCCGGCGATGACCTGCACCGGGTTGGCCCGCAGCGCGAAGGCTTCGCCGAAGAGCTGCTGCTTGGACCCGAAGAAGTAACTGATCAGGGCCGCGTCCACGCCGGCGTCGGTGGCGATCGCCCGCATGGTGGCCGCGGCGTAGCCGGCCTCGGTGAATCGTGCCCGTGCCGCGCGCAGGATCTCTGCGCGGGTGTCGGAGCTGCCGGCGCGGCGGCCGGGACGGCGCTTATTCACCACAGTTGAATTCTAGCGGCCGCGCGGCTAGCCTGATATTCATCACTGATGAAATAAATTCCGAACGAGACGAGGGAGTCGAGGATGACCATCGTGATGCCCCGCGGCGACGTGGAACCCGTTGTGCTGCAGGAGCCCAACGGATCGGGCTATGTACTCCTGGCGGCCACCGTCGACGACCGGCCGCCCGTGGCGCCGAACAGCAGGCGAAAGCGCGCCCTGCTCGACGAGATCCGCGCCGACGTGCGTGCTCTGCGGCAGTCGCCGGACGTCATCGAGGCCGATCTCTTCGACGCCGTGCTGGTGGCCCCCGGAATGGGCAGGGAGTTACTGCGGCGGCGCGCGGCGACGGTGACCCCGGCGAGGTTCGACGTGGTGGTGCTGGTGCGCACGACCGACCCGCAGAGCGCGGTCGCACTACGGGCCGGAAGCGGCTATCGGCAACTTGTGGAGCGGATGTCGGCGACGGCGACCCGGACCTACGAGATCGCCGCCCGCAACGTGCGACGGATCGCCGACGTCGACCACGGCCGGCCTTCGGTGTTCCTGTTCAACTTCTTCTACGCGGACGACCCGGCACGCCTCGTCCCGGTGTGGCACTACACCGCACGCTGGTTCGTCGACCACACCGCGCTGCCGGACTCGACCGTGCTGGAACCCATGGCCGGCGAACCCACCGACTACGGCATCATCAACCATGCGAGCTGGCCGAACTTCCGCACATTCCTGCCGCACCTGGCGTTGCGCCCGTCGTTCCGCCGGTTCGTGCTCGCCACGTTCGCGGCCAACAACGTTGCCGCGCAACCGATCCTGTACCGTCGGGTGCCGATCTAGCGCCGCTTGCCCAGCGCCTCGACCGCGGCCTCGGCCCACTGCCGCCACTGCTCGGCGTTCGCCCGCGCCTGCTCGGCGTCCTTGGTGCGCCCCGCCGCGGCCGCCTTCTCCGCCTGCCGCTCGTATTGTTCTGCGCGCGTGCGGAACTGATCTGCGCGGGCCTGCGCCTCGGGGTCCGACCAGCCGCTGGAGGCGGCGTCGCGGACCTTCTTCTCGACCGCGCGCATCCGCCGTTCCAGGTCGGCGCTCCGCTCGCGCGGCACCTTCCCGATCGCATCCCACTTGTCGCCGATGGTGCGCATCGCCGCACGCGCGGCATCCACGTCGGTCACGTCGATCCGCTCGGCCTCGGCCAGCAGCGCCTCCTTGGCCGCGGCGTTGGCCTTGAACTCGTTGTCGCGTTCCGACGTGGCGGCGTTGCGGGCGGAGAAGAACCGGTCCTGCGCGCCCTTGAAGCGCTGCCAGAGCGCGTCGTCGACGTCCTTGGCAGCCCGGCCGGCGGCCTTCCACTCGGCGAGCAGATCGCGGAACGCCCCGCTGGTCGGCCCCCAGTCGGTGGACTCGGCGAGCGCCTCGGCGCGTTCGCACAGCGCCTCCTTGGCCTGGCGGGCGCCCGCGCGGCCGCGATCCAGCTCGGCGAAGTGCGAACCGCGTCGCCGGTTGAACGTCTCACGGGCCGCCGAGTACCGCTTCCACAGCGCGTCGTCGGTCTTGCGGTCGAGCCCGCTGATGGTGCGCCATTCGTCGAGGATCTCGCGCAGCCGGTCGCCCGCGGACTTCCACTGGGTGGCGTTGGCGCCCAGCTCCTCGGCCTCCGCGGCGAGCGCCTCCTTGCGGGCGAGCTGAGCCGCCCGGTGCTCCTCGCGGCGGGCCTTCTCGGCCTGCGACGCCTCGTCGGCGTGCTCGGCGATCGCCGCCAGCCGGG
>NZ_JAUMSQ010000075.1:0-32221 GCF_030519285.1 Mycolicibacterium arseniciresistens | reverse complement strand
CGCGGCGCTGACCGGCGACGACGCGGCCCTCGACCAGTTCACGCTCACGGTGGGCCGGCCGGTGGGGCCGATGCTCGCGCAGACCGCGACCGGCGTGGCCGATGCCCTCGACCGGCTCGGCGGCGAGGCGGTGCTCGAAGCCAAGCTCGACGGCGCCCGGGTGCAGATCCACCGCGACGGCGACGACGTGTCGATCTACACCCGCAGCCTCGACGACGTCACCGAGCGGCTGCCCGAGGTGGTGACGGCCGCCCGGGCGCTGCCGGTTCGAACGCTGATCGCCGACGGCGAGGCGATCGCCCTGCGACCCGACGGGCGGCCGGACCGCTTCCAGGTGACGGCGTCGCGGTTCGGGCGCCGCGGCGGTCGCGATGCCGAGGGCCAGCCGCTGTCGGTCTTCTTCTTCGACCTGCTGCACGTCGACGGTGACGACCTGCTGGACCTGCCGACCGCCGAGCGGCTGGCCCGGCTCGACGTGCTGGTGCCCGCCGCGCAGCGCGTCGACCGGCTGTACACGACCGACTCCGCGGCGGCGCAGCGGTTCCTCGACGCGACGCTGGCGGCGGGGCACGAGGGTGTGATGGCGAAATCGCCGACGGCGCCGTACGAGGCGGGCAGGCGCGGCGCGGGCTGGCTCAAGGTCAAGCCGGTGCACACCCTGGATCTGGTGGTGCTCGCCGTGGAGTGGGGTTCGGGACGGCGCACCGGCAAGCTCTCCAACATCCATCTCGGCGCCCGCGATCCGGCCACCGGCGGATTCGTCATGCTGGGCAAGACATTCAAGGGCATGACCGATGCGATGCTCGACTGGCAGACCGCGCGCTTCCTCGACCTGGCGGACGGACCGACCGACGGCTACGTGGTCAGGGTGCGGCCCGAACAGGTGGTCGAGATCGCGTTCGACGGGGTGCAGGGGTCGAGCCGCTACCCCGGCGGGATGGCGTTGCGCTTCGCGCGGGTGTTGCGCTACCGGGACGACAAGGCTCCGGCCGAGGCCGACACCGTCGACACGGTCCGCGCGTTCTACGAGCGCTGACGAGCCGACCGAACGAATCCACCCAATCGGCCGGGCACCGGTGGAAAGATCGGCCCATGGCTTCAACCCCCGCGCCCGCGGCTCCTTTTGCGGAGCAGACGACCGACGGCCACATCACCTACGTCCGGACGGATAAGGACCTACCGCCGGTGGCGGTCGTCGACCGCTCCCCCATCACCGCCAAGCACCGCATCATCTTCGGCGTCATCGCCGTGATCGGGGCGGTCGCCTGGGCGGTCATCGCCTTCTTCCGGGGTGAGACGGTCAACGCCGTCTGGTTCGTCATCGCCGCGATCTGCACCTACGTCATCGGTTTCCGGTTCTACGCCCGGCTGATCGAGATGAAGATCGTCAAGCCCAAGGACGAGAACGCCACGCCTGCAGAGGTTTTCGAGAACGGCACCGACTACATGCCGACCGACCGGCGGGTGCTGTTCGGGCACCACTTCGCCGCGATCGCCGGCGCGGGCCCGCTGGTGGGGCCGGTGCTGGCGATGCAGATGGGCTACCTGCCGGGCACCATCTGGATCATCATCGGCGCCGTCTTCGCCGGCTGTGTGCAGGACTATCTGGTGCTGTCGATCTCGGTGCGTCGCCGGGGCCGCTCGCTGGGCCAGATGGCCCGTGACGAACTCGGCACCGTGGGCGGCGTCGCCGCGATCGTCGGCGTGCTGGTCATCATGGTCATCCTGCTGGCGGTGCTGGCGCTGGTGGTGGTCGGCGCGCTGGCGGAGAGCCCCTGGGGCGTGTTCTCCATCGCGATGACGATCCCGATCGCGCTGTTCATGGGTGTCTATCTGCGGTATCTGCGACCCGGCCGGGTTTCGGAGGTGTCGCTGATCGGCGTCGCGCTGCTGCTGCTTGCGGTGGCGTCCGGCGGCTGGGTGGCCGAGACCTCATGGGGCACCGACTGGTTCACGCTGTCGAAGGTGACGCTGTCGTGGTGCATCATCACCTACGGGCTGGCCGCATCGGTGCTGCCGGTCTGGCTGCTGCTGGCCCCGCGCGACTACCTCTCGACGTTCATGAAGGTCGGCACCATCGTCCTGCTGGCGATCGGCATCCTGCTGGCGCGCCCGATCATGGAGGCCCCAGCGATCTCGTCGTTCGCCGCCAGCGGCACCGGGCCCGTGTTCGCCGGGTCACTGTTCCCGTTCCTGTTCATCACGATCGCCTGCGGCGCGCTGTCGGGGTTCCACTCGCTGATCTCCTCCGGCACCACACCGAAGCTGCTGGAGAAGGAAAGCCAGATGCGCCTGATCGGCTACGGCGGCATGCTGACCGAGTCGTTCGTCGCGATCATGGCACTGATCACCGCGGCGATCCTCAACCAGCACCTGTACTTCGCGATGAACGCGCCTGCGGCGTCCACCGGTGGCACCGCCCAGACCGCGGCGGACTACGTCAACAGCCTCGGACTGTCGGACGCTCCCATCACCGGCGCCGAACTCGACGCCGCCGCCAAGGGCGTCGGCGAGGAGTCGATCGTGTCGCGCACCGGTGGCGCGCCGACGCTGGCGTTCGGCATGTCCGAAGTGCTCCAGGTTTTCGGCGGCGAGAGCCTCAAGGCGTTCTGGTACCACTTCGCGATCATGTTCGAGGCGCTGTTCATCCTCACCACGGTCGACGCGGGCACCCGGGTGGCGCGGTTCATGTTGTCGGACGCGCTGGGCAATCTCGGCGGGCCGCTGAAGAGGCTGCAGAATCCGAGTTGGCGTGTCGGAGCATGGATCTGCAGCATCATCGTCGTCGCCGCGTGGGGCAGCATCCTGCTGATGGGCGTCACCGATCCGCTCGGCGGCATCAACACCCTGTTCCCGCTGTTCGGCATCGCCAACCAGTTGCTCGCCGCCATCGCGCTGACGGTGGTCACCGTGGTGGTCATCAAGCGCGGGCTGCTGAAATGGGCGTGGATACCCGGTGTTCCGCTGCTGTGGGACCTGGTGGTGACCATGACGGCGTCCTGGCAGAAGATCTTCTCCGGTGATCCGAAGGTGGGGTACTGGACACAGCACTTCCAGTACCGCGAGGCCAAGGAGGCGGGCAAGACGGCGTTCAATGCGGCGAAGGACGCGGGTCAGCTCGACGCCGTCATCCGCAACACGTTCATCCAGGGCACCCTGTCGATCGTTTTCGCGGTGCTGGTGGTCATCGTGTTCGCCGCGGGCGTGGTGATGGCGCTGCGTGCCGTCAGGGGCACCGGCAGCCCGCTGACGGAGGACGACCCGGTGCCGTCGCGACTGTTCGCCCCGTCGGGCATGGTTGCGACCAAGGCCGAGAAGGAGGTGGCCAAGCAATGGGACGAGCTGCCAGAAGATCTGCAGAAGTTGCGCGTCAGATCCGTTGGTACTGCGCCACACTGATGGGCGACAACCACTACCGGCGGTACGTCGAACACCGCAGGCGGCTCCACCCGGGCGAGCCGGTGCCCTCGGAACGGGAGTACTGGCGCTTGCGGCACGCCGCCGCGGATGCGAATCCGGGCGCCCGCTGCTGCTGACAGGCGCTAAACTGTAAGCCGTACGGTAAGGCCACCTAGTCAAAGGAGCGTCCTGTGAACAAGGACGACATGATCCTGATCAGCGTCGACGACCACATCGTGGAACCGCCGGACATGTTCGCCAACCATCTGCCGAAGAAGTACGCCGACGAGGCGCCGCGACTGGTGCACAACGCCGATGGCTCGGACACCTGGCAGTTCCGCGACATCGTCATCCCCAACGTCGCCCTCAATGCGGTCGCGGGCAGGCCGAAGGAGGAGTACGGCCTCGAACCGCAGGGCCTCGACGAGATCCGGCCGGGCTGCTGGCAGGTCGACGAACGCGTCAAGGACATGAACGCCGGCGGCATCCTCGGCTCGATCTGCTTCCCGTCGTTCCCGGGATTCGCCGGCCGGCTGTTCGCCACCGAGGACTCCGAGTTCTCGCTGGCACTGGTGCAGGCCTACAACGACTGGCACATCGACGAGTGGTGCGGCGCCTACCCGGCGCGCTTCATCCCGATGGCGATCCCGGTGATCTGGGACGCCGAACTGTGCGCCCAGGAGGTGCGCCGCGTCAGCGAGAAGGGTGTGCACGCACTGACCTTCACCGAGAACCCCGCCGCGATGGGCTACCCCAGCTTCCACAACGAGTACTGGAACCCGCTGTGGAAAGCGCTGTGCGACACCGACACGGTGCTCAACGTGCACATCGGCTCGTCGGGCAAACTGGCCATCACCGCGCCCGACGCGCCGATGGACGTGATGATCACCCTGCAGCCGATGAACATCGTGCAGGCCGCCGCCGACCTGCTGTGGTCACGGCCGGTCAAGGAGTACCCCGACCTGAAGATCGCGCTGTCCGAGGGCGGAACCGGGTGGATCCCCTACTTCCTCGAACGGGTGGACCGCACCTACGAGATGCACTCCACCTGGACCAAGCAGGACTTCGGCGGCAAGGTACCCAGCGAGGTGTTCCGCGACCACTTCCTCACCTGCTTCATCAGCGACCCCGTCGGCGTGCAACTCCGCCACCGGATCGGCATCGACAACATCTGCTGGGAGGCCGACTATCCGCACAGCGACTCCATGTGGCCAGGTGCCCCGGAGGAACTGTGGGAGGTGCTCACCGAGCACAGCGTGTCCGACGGCGACATCAACAAGATGACCCACGAGAACGCGATGCGCTGGTACTCCTTCGACCCGTTCGCCCACATCCCGCGCGAACAGGCCACCGTCGGGGCGCTGCGCAGGGCGGCCGAGGGCCACGACGTGTCGATCCAGGCGCTGAGCCATCACGAGAAGGGCAGTCGCGCAGACGCTCTGCACGCGGCGGCGCGCGGCAACTCCGGCGAGTAGGGCGCGGGCTCAGCGCAGCGTGTACCGGATCGGCAGGTGCTTGAGGCCGCCGACGAACACCGTCGCGACGTGCTGGGCCTTCCCCGCCGGTTCGATCGACTCGAGCCGCGGGATCAGCTGGGAGAAGAAGCTGTTGACCTCCATTCGGGCCAGCGCGGCGCCCAGGCAGAAGTGCACGCCATAGCCGAAGGCGACGTGCTTGTTCGGGTCGCGCCCGACGTCGAAGCGGAACGGGTCGGCGAAGGCGTCCTCGTCGCGGTTGGCCGACGGGTAGGACAGCAGCAGTGACTCCCCCGCCGCGATCGGCACGCCGCGCACCTGCGTGTCCTCCTGCGCGGTCCGCATGAAGGCCTTCACCGGCGTGACCCAGCGGATCATCTCCTCGGTGGCCGTCGGCATCAGGCCGGGATCGGCCCGCAACCGGTCGCACTGCTCGGGATTCTCCAGCAGGGCCAGCATGCCGCCCGAGATGGTGGCGCTGGTGGTGTCGTGGCCGGCGGCGGCGATGATCGCGTAGTAGGACACGGTGTCGATGTCGGACAGCGGTTCACCGTCGATGCGGGCGTTGGCGATCGCCGAAGCGAGGTCGTCGGTCGGGTGCTCGCGGCGCGCGGCGGTGAGTGCGGTGAAGTACTGGAACATCTCCAGCAGTGCCGACATCTGCTCCTGCTGGTCGGCGCCGCGCTTGAACTCGTCGTCGTCGCTGCCGAACAGTTCCTGGGTGAGCTTGAGCATCAGCGGGAAGTCTGACTCCGGCACCCCGAGCAGCGACATGATCACGTACAGCGGGTAGTTCACCGCCACCTGCTGCACGAAGTCGCATTCGGAGCCGATGGCGGCCATCTTGTCCACATAGGTCTTCGCCAGTTCGTCGACCCGGATCTTCAGCGCGCGCATGGCTTTCGGCCGGAACCAGTCGGCGCCGATCGCCCGCACCACCCGGTGCCGGGGATCGTCCATGTGGATCAGGGTGCTGACCCCGACGCCGGCCTGCAGTTCGTCGGACTCCGCGGTCATCAGCACCGGCCGCGGTGCGTTGGTGAAGACGGTGTTGGCGCGCTCGACGGCCATCACGTCGGCGTGTTTGGTGATCGCCCAGAACGGCCGGTAGCCCGGCACGTCGACCCACGACACCGGCGCGTTCGCCCGCAGATGGGCAAGCGCGGCATGGAGTGTCGACTCGTCGGTGTAGGACTTCGGGTCGGCGAAGACCCTGGCGGCCTCGTCCATGATCGGTGTGCTCATCGGGCTCCTTCGTGACGCAGTTCCTCGAGTACGGCGGCGACGGTGTCGTCCGGCACCGTCGACGGGAAGCCCGGCAGCACACGGTCGATCGCCCCCGAACACCGGCGCCGAAGCGCCTCCGCGACCTCCTCGAGCGGCGCCACCACGGCGAACGCGCCGAGCACGTCGTCGTCGATCAGCGCGGCCATTGCGTCCCACTCGCCCTGTTTGGACAGCCGGTGCAGGTCGGTCTGCAGCTCACCCCAGCCGTGCAGATCGAGCACATTTCGGTACGCCGGCGTGGAGGCGTAGAAGGCGATCTGCTTGCGGGTGGCGGCGGCCGCGGCGGCGAAGCCCTCCTCGGTCTCTCCGGTCACGACGAACACCGGGCACGAGACCGCGACATCGGCGCGGGTGCGCCCGGCCGTGGCGAGCCCACGCTCCAGGGCGGGCAGCGTGACGTCGTCGAGGTAGCGCTTGGTGGTGAACGCATGCGCCAGCAGGCCGTCGGCCACCTCTCCGCACATCTCGGTCATCGCCTCGCCGACCGCGGCGACGAACACCGGTGGCGTGCCGTGCGGATGCGGCTCAGGGGTGAACATCGGCGTCATCAGCCGGTGGGTGTAGAACTCGCCGTCGAACGCCAGCCGGGTGCCGTCGTGCCAGCAGGCCCAGATCGCCCGCAACGCCTGCACGAACTCCCGCATGCGGGCCACCGGCCGGCTCCACGGCATGCTGAACCGCTTCTCGATGTGCGGTCTGATCTGCGTGCCGAGCCCGAGGATGAACCGACCGCGGGAGTATGCCTGCAGATCCCACGCCACGTTGGCGACGGTCATCGGGCTGCGCGCGAAGGCCACCGCGATGCTGGTGCCGATCTGCAGCCGCGAGGTGTGTTCGGCGGCGAGCAGCAGTGGCAGGAACGGGTCGTGGGAGATCTCACCGGTCCAGCACCCGTCGAAGCCCTGCCGCTCCAACCCCTCGGCGACTCCCCGGACCCGCGTCAGGTCGCTGGGGATGCCCCGGTCGATCGCGAGACGGCCGATCGGGGGGCCGGCAGCACCGCCTCCACCCATACCCGCAGAAGCTACAGTAAGCAATTCAGTATGGTCAACGTGACCACGCCGGTGCGACGATGCCCTTTCGACGTCAGGAGCTTCTCGAATGGACCACGCGCAGGACTGGAAGGAAACGCTCGCCGACCTCGACCGTCGCCGCGAGCGCGCGTTCGGCATGGGTGGACCCGAGCGGGTGGCCAGACACCACGCCAAGGGCAAGCTCGACGCCAGGGCCCGGCTCGACCGCCTCCTCGACGATGGCTCGTTCCAGGAGTTCGGCACCCTGGTCGGCGGCGACGTCGCCGCGGACGGGCTGATCGCGGGCGCGGGCCGGATCGACGGCGTTCCGGTGATGGTCGGCGCCGAGGACTTCACCACACTGGCGGGCAGCATCGGACCGGGCGGCAACTCCAAGCGCTACCGGCTGGGGAACTCGCGCTGCGCAACAAGATCCCACTGGTCATGCTGCTCGAGGGCGCCGGCTTCCGGCCCAGCGGTGAGCACTACGGCCGCACGCCCACCGATCTCATCGCCCAGGCGAAGTGCTCCGGCAAGGTCCCCACCGTCTCGGCGGTGCTGGGTCCCTCTGCCGGGCACGGCGCACTGGTGGCCCCGGTGTGTGACTTCACCATCATGAGCAGCCACGGCGCGATCTTCACCGCAGGTCCGCCGGTGGTGAAAGAGTCGACCGGCGAGGACATCTCGAAGGAGGACCTCGGCGGGCCGGGCGTCGCACTCGCCAGCGGGGTGATCCACAACCACGCCGAGGACGACGAGACGGTGCTCGACGACATCCGCCGCTACCTGTCCTACTTCCCCTCCAGCGCATGGTCGTATCCGCCGACCCGGCTCGCCGACGACACCGCGGGTCCGCGCCCGACGCCGGAGATCTGCGACATCGTCTCGCGGGACAACCGGCACATCTACGACATGCGCTCGGTGCTCGATGTGATCTTCGACCGGCCCGACTGGTTCGAGGTACAGCCGACGTTCGGCCGCGCCGTCATCTGCGCGCTGGCCCATCTCGGCGGGTATCCGGTCGCGGTCGTCGCGAACCAGCCGGAGGTGCTGGCCGGCTCGATCGACGCGGACGCCGCGGACAAGGCCGCGCACTTCATCGCGGTCGCCGACGCGTTCCACCTGCCGATCGTGTTCCTCGCCGACAACCCGGGGATGCTGCCGGGCAGCCGGTCCGAGCGCAGGGGCGTGCTGCGCAGCGGTGCGCGGATGTTCGCCGCGCAGACCTCCGCTACCACGCTGAAACTTCATGTGACGCTGCGCAAGGCGTTCGGCTTCGGCTCGATGGTGATGTCACTGCTCGGTTTCGACGACCAGGTGGCGACGTTCGCCTACCCGGGCGCCACGATGGGCGCGATGGGCGCCGCCGCGCTGAGCAAGGCGACGAACGCCGGCGAGGACTACACCGAGGTGCTCAAGCAGATGGAACTCGAGGCGTCCTACCGGTCGGCGGGCCACCTCGGCTTCGACGAACTCATCTCACCGGAGGAGACCCGAGACGCCTTGCTCGCGACGCTGCAGCGCGGCATCTTCAGCAGGCAGGCCGTCGCGGAACCGGTGAGCCGCACCGTCATCACCCCCTGACTCCAGGCGATTTCGGCGCGCTTTCGTTCGGTCAGCGAATGTCACCGCGCCGAAATCACCGGGTGGCGCGGTACTCGGTGACGATCGGCTCCAGTTCGTCGGGCGTGGCGCCGTGCAGGATCACCGCGTCGGCGCCGTACTCGAACTCCTTGCGCACCCGGGCGACGCACTGCTGCGCCGAGCCGGTGGCCGACGGTTCGAGCCACTCGTCGGGGATCAGGCCGGCGATGTGCTCGATCTGCTCGGCGGTCGCCTTGTGGTCGATGCCGCCGGGGATCGACTGCACCACCGCATCGTCGCGGAAGCGTTGCAGCACGGCGGGATCCCAGTTGTTCGTCTTCACCAGCAGGTCGCCGTAGCCCTGCAGGTAGGTGGCCAGCCGGGCGACGGTCTTCTTCAGCCGCAGGTCCTCGGGCAGGTGATCACCGACGGTGGCGAAGCACGACCACACCCGGACACTGTTCGGGTCGCGGCCTGCCTGCTCGGCCGCGTCCTTGACCGTCCTGACGGCCCGCTGCAGCGTCTCGGGGGTGAAGTAGGTGTGCAGGATGACGTCGTCGAACTCGCGGCCGCCGAGTGCGAGGGTCTGCGGGCCGAACGCCACGATCGCCAGCCGGATGTCCTCCTTGAAGTCCGGGTCGAGGAACAGCACCTGGTACTTGCCGATGGGCCCGTCGTGGTTGAACACCACCTCGCCGTGCCACAGCTTGCGCATCACCTGCGCGAAGTCCTCCATCTGCGCGGTGGTCACCGCGGGCACGCCGAACGCGTTGTACATCGCCGCGATCCCCCGGCCGAGGCCGAGGGTGAACCGCCCGCCGGACAGCCGGTGCATGGTCGTCGCCCACGATCCGGTGATCAGCGGGTGGCGGGTGTTGTGATTGGTTGCCGCCGTGGCGATCTGCATCCGCTCGGTGACTGCGAGCGCGGCGCCGGTCAGCGACGACGCCTCCTTGACGTTCCACCGCTCGGAGATGAAGCCCGTGCCGAAGCCCAGCTGCTCGCCCCGGCGGGCCTCGTCCATCAGCGTGGCCGGCCCCTCACCGCCGGCGCCGGCCAGCAGGTAGTAGCCCAGCTCGTCCAACGACTCCGCATTTCCCCGGGTCGCTTCGCTCCTGCCCGCCGAATGTGTCATGCCCAAACCCCTTGCTTGTAGCCGCAGTTCCACACCTCGGTGATCCGGCCGTCGACCACCCGGAAGATCTCCATGCTGCCGACGGTGGTCTCGGTGCCGTCCTTCAACCTCATCGGCGACTGATACACGATCGCCACGTGCTCGCCGTCGTCGCCTGCGACCACCAGGTCGAGCTCGAACCGGATCGTGTCGAACATCGCCCAGTGGTCGACGATGCGCGCGACGGCCTGCTCGTGGGTGAGCACCGTCGCCTCGCCCACTTCGTGCCGCGTCACGGTGTCCCCCATCAGTTCCTCCGCGAGGGCGAAGTCGCGCTCGTTCCACACCACCAGGTTGTAGAGCTCGACGACCTCACGCGCGGTGCGGGTCACCCGAACGCCTCCAACGCGTCGATGTCGCGGATCGCCGCGACCGCCCGGTCGGTGAGCGTGAGGCACAGGCGGCGGGACCGCTCGGGCAGCGCGTCCCAGCCGTTGAGGGTGATGACGGGCAGCAGCATCAGGTAGACCGCAGCCATCCGGTAGTGCCGCCAGGCCTCGTCGAAGCCGTAGCCGCCGACGCCGTGGCCGTCGAGACGCTCGAGGTACTCGCGCAGCAGCGCCTCGTCGTGTCCTTGCCGCACGCCGGCGGGCAGACCCTGGGTGACGAGGTAGGCGATGTCTGCGGCGCCGCAGCCCCGCGCCGCGAACTGGAAGTCGACCACCTTCATCCGGTCCCCGTCGAAGAACAGGTTGTCGGCCCTGATGTCGCCGTGCAGCAGCGTGTCCCGCTCGGTCAGTGCCGGCAGCGCCGCGACTGCGCGCTCGGCGAAACGTTCGGCGAACGCAGCCACCGCTGCGGGCAGCGTCGCCTCGGTGTGGGCACGGTAGATCTGCCAGCCCGGCGCGAAGGCGGGCAGCAGCAGATCGCGGGCGATCGGGGTGTCCAAGCTCGGAAACGGCTGCAGCGCCGCGGCATTGGCCGGATCGGCCGACCAGGCGTGCAACCCGGCGAGCTGAGCGACGCACAGTCGGGCCCGGCGCATCGACAGCCCGGCCAGGTGGTCGGCGTTGTCCCAGTCGGCGAGATCCTCGAGCACCAGCACGAAGTCGACTCCGTTGTCGGCGATCCGGGCCGCGTACACGTGCGGCGTCGCCATCGGTGCACGGCCGGCCACTGCGCGGTAGAACGCGAGCTCGCGCCGGTAACCGCCGAGCAGATCCATCGCGCCGCGGGCCTCCGACTGCGCGGGCAGCTTCGCGATCACGGTGGCCGGTACGGCGTCGCCCGTCAGGTGCAGCCGGTAGAGCAGCGAAGAGAAGCCGCTGTCGAGGGCGATCTGCTCGCTGCGGACACCGTCGACCTGCGCGCCGAGCGCATCACTCAGCCAGCCCGCGGTGACGCCGTCGATGCCCGACGGGATGGCCGGGGCCGCTGATGTCACGCGGGCCTCCCCGGCGAGGTAGTTGACGATGAACAACTAAGTTAGTTGTCGAGCGTCTAATATGCAAGAGTGCCCACCCCCGCCCGCGGGTTGACCCAGCCGCAGCGTGTCGAGCTGTCGAATCGCCGCCTGATCACGGCGGCGGCCGAACTGATCACCGAGAAGGGCTGGGAGGCAACGTCCGCGGCCGAGATCGGCCGGCGCGCCGGATACAGCAGGGCAATGGTGCACGCCCGCTACGGCAGCAAGGACGCCATCCTCGAGGCGATCCTGGCCCACGCGCAGGCACAGAACATCATGCCCGCCGCCGAGCCGGACTCCACCGGCCTGCAGAACGCCGTCGCCCATTTCGGCCGGATCCGCCGGCTGTACGACGAGGACCGGGACTTCCTGCGGGCGACGTTCGTGATGACCTTCGAGGCGGTCAAGACCACATCGCCGATACGGGGGCGGCTCGACGACTGGTTCCGGCGCGGCGTCGACGAGGTCGCGGCCGGCTTGCGCAACGGGATCATCGACGGGTCCGTGCGGCCCGACATCGACATGGACCGCGCCGTCAACGCCATCAGCGCCGCCGCCTTCGGAGCGGCGTTCCAGTGGATCGTGCTCGCCGACGACTACGACCTGCCGCGCGAACTCGACTACCTGGAGTCGCGGATCGTCGCCGAGTACGGCGCGGGCGACTGAGCCGCCGAATCCCGCACCTCCCGCAGGAACTCCTCGGTCACCCGCTGGACGCGGCCCGAGAACAGGTGCCCGACGTGGCCGCCGTCATGCCAGTGCACCCGGCCGCCCCACCGCTCGTGCAGCGCCAGCGCGGGACCCCGCATCGCCATCCGGTCCTGCCAGGCCGCCACGATCAGCCGGCGCTCCGGCGGCGCGGCGGGCAGCACGGACAGCGGGTCGATCACCTTGGTCAGTTCGGCGACGACTTCGGAGCCCAGCGCGGCCGCCAACTCGTCACCGCTGCGGCCCCACCGCGAGATGTGCTGCCCGATCATCGCATTGAGCCCGAGGATCGGGGTGTAGAGCGCGACCGCCGCTGCCGCGTCCTCCAGGTGCGACACCAGGGCGGCCACCGCGCTGCCCAGTGACAGACCGGACACCGCGATCACGGTGCTCTGCGGCTCCAGCCACCGCACCACCGCGCGCACCTCCGAGACCGCGCGCATCATCCCGGCCACGTTGGTCAGCGGATCCATGTCGGGATACGGCGGCCACACGTCACGGCGCACACCGTGGCCCGGCTGCACCGGCATCGCGAGATTGAACCCGAGCCGCTGGTGCAGCCGGCGCGCCCGGGCGAACAGGAAGTCCGACGCCCCACCCTGTCCGGCGCCGTGCACCCACACCAGCCACGGCCGCGGTCCGTCGCGGTGCCGGCACAGGTGCGCCACCGCTGTCGCCGGCCCGCCGAGACCGTCGGCGGTCAAGGCGGACGGCAGCATCGGATCGTGGTCGTAGGTGATCCGCTCGTAGGCCAGGCCCGCCACCCACTGCCGCTGTATGCGCTTGACCTGCAACGGGTTCGGCGGCGCATGCAGTTCTGCCGGTGTGTGGCCGGCGAACTCCTCGGCCGCCGCGGCGCAGGAGCTGACCGGCCTGCGCAGCCGTGGGCCAGGGCCGCTCAGCGTCATCGCGGTCAACACCAGCTCGTCGAGGGCGACCTCGCCGAACTGGCGTACCCCGGCGACGGACAAGCCGTCCCACGCCGCCGAGCCCGTCAGCGCGTCCGCGGAGCGCGGCAGGACACCGGCTAGCTGACGGACTACCTGCCCGGTGTGCATCATCGTGTCACCCTACGAGAGCTTGAATCCGGTGTATCCGCCGGCGGCGATCTCCTCGCAGCGACGGCGGTACTCCGGGAGCCCCGCCGTGTAGCCCATGTACATGCGCTTCTTGCCCGGCACGTTGCCCCCGTTGTACCAGGAGTTGCACGTGGGGTGGACCAGCACCGTCGGCGCCACCAGCGACGTGGTGTGCTCGATCCACTCCTCCTGGGCCGAGGGCAGCGCCTCGATCGTCCGATAGCCTTGTGCGCGCAGCGAACTCACGCAGTCACCGATCCACTCGACGTGATGCTCGAGGGCGGCGATGAAGTTCGTCGCCGCCGCCGGACTGCCCGGCCCCTGCACGGTGAACAGGTTGGGGAAACCGGCCACCTGCAGCCCGAGGTAGGACACCGGGCCCTCGTCGGCCCAGACGTCGCGCAGTGCCACGCCGTCGCGGCCGCGGATGTCGATGCGGCTGAGCGCGCCGGTCATCGCGTCGAATCCGGTGGCGTAGACGATCACGTCGACCTCGAACGCGCCCTGTTCGGTGTCGATGCCCGTCGGCGTCACCGCCTCGATGCCGCCCCGGCGCAGGTCCACCAGGGTGACGTTGTCGCGGTTGAACGTCTCGTAGTAGCCCTGATCGATGATCGGCCGCTTGCACGCGAACGGGTGACTGGGCACCAGCGCCGCGGCGGTGTCCGGATCGTCGACGATGCGGGCGATCGCCTCGCCGTACAGTTCGGTCGCCATCCGGTTGGCCTCGATGTCGAAGAAGACGTCGCCCCAGTTCAGTGCGCCGAGGACGCCGTGTTCTTCGACGGCGCGGCTGCGCTCCTGCGGCGTGGCCGACTTGATCGGCGGCCGCGCGAGCATCTCGAGCAGCACGGAGAAGGCGCTCAGCCGTGCCGCACCGACCGGGTGGGCGCGCTGGGCGGCCCGGATCTCGGCGTACCCGGCCTTGAGTCCGTCGAGCTCGCCGGGTTCGAAGGGCCGTACCCGCCACGGCAGCGTGAAGGCCGGTGACCGCTGGAACACCACCAGCTCGGCCGCGTCCCGCGCCACCACGGGAATGAGTTGCACACCGGTGGAGCCGGTGCCGATGACCGCGACGCGCTGCCCGCCGAGGTCGACACCGTCGCGGGGCCACCGCCCGGTGAACAGCGACGTGCCGGCGAAGGTGTCCATGCCGGCGATGTCGGGTTCCAGCGGCACCGAGAGGATCCCGGACGCGGCGACGACGAACGGCGCCACGAACGTCTGCCCGCAGCGGGTCCGCACCCGCCACTGCGAACTCGGCTCGTCGAACGTCATCGCGATCACCTCGGTGTGCAGCGCGATGTCGCCGCGCAGGTCGAGGCGGTCGGCCACGAAGTTCGCGTAGGACTCGATCTCGGGCTGTGCCGGCATCGTCTCGGTCCACACCCACTCCTGCTGGATCTCCTCGGAGAAGCTGTAGGAGTACTCGATGCTCTCGATGTCGCAGCGGGCGCCGGGATACCGGTTGACCGCCCAGGTGCCGCCCACTTCCCCGGCCTTCTCCAGGACGAGGGTGCGCAGGCCGAGGCCGCGCAACCGGTGCAGCGCGTACAGCCCGGAGAACCCGGCGCCGATCACGAGCACGTCGTAGTGCCCCGGCCCGTCGGCGCTCACAGCTTCACCACGTCCTCGTCGCGGCCGCGGCGCTCGACGTAGAAGCGCGCGGCCCGGCGGATCGCGTCCTCGGTGGGGCCCGGTCGCCAGCCCAGTTCGCGGCTGGCTTTGTCGTGGCCGGCCGGCGACGTCTCGACCATCAACCGGACGCTGGGGAGGTTGAGCGGGTAGTCGCGGCCGAGCCACCGGTTGGCGGCGCCGGCCAGCACCCCGGCGAGATACACCGCAGCCTGCGGGAGACCGAACCGAGGCGGCCGCACCCCGACCGCGTCGGCGGCGATGCGCAGCATCTCCCGCTGCGTCATGAATCGTTCGGAGATGATGTAGCGCTCGCCGTTGCGGCCCCGGTCGGCGGCCAGCAGCAGTGCCGCGGCGGCGTCGTCGATGTCGACCACCTCCGCCCCGACGCCGCGGACGAAACACGGCATCTTGCCGAAGGCGGCGAGTGCGACCAGTGATCCCTGCCTGGGCTGCCAGTCGGGCGGGCCGTACGGATTGGACACGCACATCGCGACGGCGGGCAGGCCGCGCTCACGCGCATACCGCAGCACCAGTTCCTCGGCACGGCAACGTGACTCGATGTAGGGACCGCCGCGTCCCGCCATGTTGAAGGGGGTGTTCTCGTCGACCGCCGCCCCACCGCTGCCGACGGCGACCGTGCCGATCGTGCTCAGGAACACGAAGCGCTGCAGGTCGGCGTGCACGGCGACGTCGAGGACGCCGCGCAGCCCCTCGACGTTCGTCCGGAACAACGGCGCCGGGTCGGCGAGGTGCGCGCGGGTGTCGACGACGCAGTAGTACACGACGTCCCGGTCGGCCATGGCCGCGGTGACCGCCGGGATGTCGAAGATGTCGCCGTAGTGCCGTTCGATGTCGAGGCCGTCGATCCCCCTCGTCGAGCTGCTCCGGCGCAGCAGCACCCGAACGTCGTCGCCGCGGGCCACGAGGTGGCGGGTGACCGCGGCGCCGACGTTGCCGCTCGCGCCCATGACGAGCGCCCTGCGCGGCGCCGGAGGTGATTCGTGCATCGATGTCCCATCAGCCGGGGCAGCTCGGCCCGCCGGTCGGTATCCTAGAAGTTACTGTAACCATTACAGTATTTCGACGGAATCGCTGGCGGATCGGCGCGGGGCTGAGGACACCGGGGAAGACGAACACGATGAGCACACCGCGCCACGCGAACGCCGGCTGACATGCCGTCCGACGTGTCGAACGACGGTGAGGGAGCCACCGGGTCAGCGCCGCCTGCCCGGACCACGTGGTCCGAAGACCGCTTCCGCAAAGTGCTGGACCTCCTGCAGGAGGGCGTCGTCATCATGGACAGCGACGGGCACTTCGAGCTCACCAATGCCGCGGCCCGGCGCATCCTCGGCGCCGACGCGCGCGATCTCGTCGGCGTGCACCACAGCGACCAGGGTGTCGACCTCCCCCTCTACGACGGCAACGGCCGCGAGATGACGTCCGACCAGCACCCCATCCACTGGATCCAGCGCACCGGGATGACGCTCAGCGGTGAGGTGGTGGGCGTCGACCGCATCGACGGCACCCGGATCTGGGTGACCGGACACGGCTGCCTGCTCGACCCCGACGATCCGCAGCACTCGTCGGTGCTGTTCTCGTTCACCGACATCACCGAGCACTACGACACCCGGGAACGGCTGCGCCACGATGCCACCCACGACTGGCTCACCGGCCTGCCGAACCGCGGATTCGTGTTGGAGCGCGCCGAAGTGGCGTTGTCGGCGCCGGACGACGGCCGCCTGATGGCCGCGCTGTTCATCGACCTCGACAAGCTCAAGTCGGTCAACGACCGGCACGGTCACTCGACCGGTGACGAGGTGCTGCGCATCGCGGCCCAGCGGATGCGGTCGGTCGCCAGGCCGCAGGACCTGCTGGCCAGGCTGGGCGGCGACGAGTTCGTCGCGCTGCTGCTGCATCCCGTCGGCCCCGGCGAGGTCGACGAGGTGGCCCGGCGACTGCACCGGGTGCTGCTCGACGAGATCACCGCCGGGCCCGTGCGGGTGCGGATCGGCGCGAGCATCGGCATCACCACCGTGGCACCCGGCGACGCCCGCACTTCCGCCGAACTGCTGCGCGACGCGGACGTGGCGATGTACCAGGCCAAGGCGAAGGGCCCGGGCAACACGAGCCACTTCCGGTCCGCCCCCCCGTGACCCGGCGGGGCTACCTCGCCCGGCGCGCCAGTCGCTCGGTGTCGGTGATCCACACCGTCTTGCCCCGCATCCGGAGCCAGCCGCGCTCGGTGAAATCGGTCAGCGCCTTGTTCACCGACTCCCGCGAAGAACCCACCAGGCGCGCGATCTCCTCCTGGGTCAGATCGTGGGTGACCCGCAGCTCGCCGTTGTCCGACACCCCGAAGCGCTGTGCCAGCATCAGCAGTTGCTTGGCCACCCGGCCGGGGACGTCGGTGAAGATGAGGTCGGACAGGTTGTCGTTGGTCCGCCGCAGCCGCCGGGCCAGCACCCGCAACAACTGTTCGGCGACCTCCGGCCGTTCGGTGAGCCAGGTGCGCAGCAGGTCGCGATCCATGCAGACGGTGCGCACCTCGGTCAGCGTCGTGACGCTCGACGTGCGCGGACCCGGGTCGAAGATGGCCAGCTCGCCGAACATGTCCGCCGGACCCAGCACGGCGAGCAGGTTCTCCCGCCCGTCGGTGGCGCGGCTGCCGATCTTGACCTTGCCCGACACGATGACGTACAGCCGGTCACCCAACTCGCCCTGGACGAACACGGTGTGCCCGCGGGGGAAGTCGATGGTCGGCAAGCGCTCGCCGAGCGCCGCGACAGCGTCGGGCTCGACACCCTGGAAGATTCCAGCCTTGGCCAAAATCTCGTACACCGTGTTTCCCAGTCCTCTCGGCCGCAGCTGATCCCCACTCTGGCAATGAACCTACCCGCCCGCCGGATCGCGACCACCTGCCGAAAACAATACTGTAATCTCCTCCGTAGTCAGTGGACGGACCCGTATCAGGAGGTCGCTTCGGCGTGAAAGTCCCATTCACCTGGAAAGTCACCGGCTGGTTCATGATCGGCTGGTCGCCGGAGTTCCCCGCGGGCGAGGTCCGCCCGATCCAGTATTTCGGTGAGGAACTGGTCGCCTACCGCGACGATTCCGGCGTCCTGCACGTGCTCGAGGGCCATTGCAAGCACCTCGGCGCCCACCTCGGACACGGCGGGAAGGTGGTCGGCGACTGTGTCGAGTGCCCATTCCACGGCTGGCGCTGGGGGCCCGACGGCACCAACCGCTACATCCCCTACCAGCCGGACCGGCCGAACCGCGGACTGACGCTGCGCACCTACCCGGTGCGCGAACAGTACGACTGCGTGTTCATGTGGCACCACCCCGACGGCAAGGAGCCGCAGTGGCCACTTCCCGACATCTTTCACAAGTTCCCCCAGTTCGAGACGGACGCCGGCGCCTACTACCGGCCCTATCCCGAGTTCTCCCGGCGGGCCGACGGCGAACCGGTGCATCCGCAGATCGTCGCCGAGAACGGTCCGGACAGTTCACATTTCCACTACGTGCACGGCGCCACGGTCACGCCGGTGTGTCTGGAGTGGGAGGCCGTCGCCGAGGAATGGCGGTTCCTGACCGGCTGGCCGGACGCGCGCAGCGACGACCCGAACTCGATGGCGCTGCGCATCCACAGTCACTTCTCCGGACTCGGCTTCGCGATGAGCGCCTTCGAGGGCTCGTCGAATCACCGCCTGATCTTCGCCTGCACACCGGTCGACGACGAGGTGTCGAACCTCTTCTACTCGATTTGGTGGCCGAAGCTGCCCGGTGAGACCTCGGATGTGCCCCCCGAACAGGTGCGCAACCACGTGGAGAAGCGGTTCCTGCGCACGGTGTGGGAGGACCTCGACATCTGGCGCTACCAGCGCTACGTCGAGCACCCGCCGCTGGCCAGGATCGACGCCGCACCGTACATGGCCATGCGCAAGTGGGCCAAGCAGTTCTACGACGTCGCCGCCGCCCCGGTATGAGGACGCCGCTGCCCGAGCTCGTCGCCCCGGCGCACACCGCCGTCGTCACCCAGGAACTGCAGGGCGCGGTCGTCGGGCCGCACGCCGGTCTTGCGGTGCTCGCCCAGGAGGCCGCCCGGGTGGCGCTGCCCAACATCGCACGCCTGCTGCCCGCGGCCCGCACCGCGGGTACCCAGGTGGTGCACTGCCTGGTGCACCGCCGTGCGGACGGCCGCGGGTCGAACCACAACGCTCGGCTGTTCGCGGCCGGCGCCCGCCAGGTCGACATCACACCGGGTGGCCCCGGCGCCACACTGCTGCCCGAATTCGGCCCCGAGGACGACGATCTGACACTCACCCGGTGGCACGGCGTCGGTCCGATGGGCGGCACCGACCTCGACGCGGTGCTGCGCAACCTCGGGGTGACGACGATCGTGGCGGTCGGCGTCTCGCTGAACATCGCGATCCCGAACCTGGTGATGGACGCGGTGAATGCCGGCTACCGGGTGGTGCTGCCGCGCGACGCCGTCGCCGGGGTGCCGGCCGAGTACGGGGCCGCCGTCATCGACAACAGCCTGTCGCTGCTGGCGACGATCACCACCACCGACGACCTCATCGCCACGTGGGCGCCGTGACCGTCCCCGAGACCCGCGGCTTCCCGGAGATCACGCCGGTCGACGCGCCGCCCGAGCTGGAGCGGTTCGCCGCGGCTGTGCGGCGGTTGCAGGACCTGGCGGTGTCCACCAGTCCGCCCGGCGCGGCATGGACCGCCGCGTCCGAGCAGATCGAGCGCGTGTGCGCGGCTCTGGAACCGCACGCGGTGCCCGACGGGCAGGCACCCGCCGGGCGCGCCACGACGCTGCCCGGTCTCGGCCACCCGCTCATGCCGCCGTGGACGTTCACGGCCGCCGACCGCGACGGCAACGTGACGATGGAAGGCCACTTCACCAGGTTCCACGTCGGCGGCAACATGGCCGTGCACGGCGGTGTCATCCCGCTGTTCTACGACTGGCACTTCGGCATGATCGTGTCGGCCGCGGGCCGGCCCATCAGCCGCACCGCCTATCTGCACGTCGACTACCGTGCCGTCACACCGATCGACGCGCCGCTGATCAGCAGGGGCCGTATCGAACGACTCGACGGCCGGAAGGCCTTCCTCACCGCCACCATGACCGACGCCGACGGCACGGTGCTGTCCGAGGCGAACGGCCTGATGATCAAGCTCCTCCCCCACCAGCCCTGACGAGGAGTCCGCTCATGGAGTTCACCGTGCCCGCCGTGCTCGACGCGATCGCCGCCGCGCTGCCCGACCGGGTCCTGCTGTGCCAGAGCGGGCGCAGCTACACCTACACCGATGTCGCAGACCGGTCCAACCGGCTGGCGTCCTATCTGCACGCGCGCGGACTCGGCTGTCACACAGCGCGTTCCGGGCTGGCGGGCCACGAGGTCGGCCAGGACCTGCTCGGCATCTACGCCTACAACGGCCACGAATACGTCGAGGCACTGCTCGGCTCGTTCCGGGCCCGCGTCGCGCCGTTCAACGTCAACTACCGCTACGTCGCCGACGAACTGCAGTACCTGCTCGCCGACGCAGGCGCGTCGGCCCTGGTGTACCACGCGGCGTTCGCGCCACGCGTGGCCGAGGTCCTGCCCGGCCTGCCCGACCTGAAGGTGCTCATCCAGATAGCCGACGAATCGGGCAACGAGCTGCTCGACGGCGCCGTCGACTACGACGCAGCGCTGGCCGCAGCCGCGCCGCAGCCACCGGACGTACAGCACTCGCCCGACGATCTCTACGTGCTCTACACCGGCGGCACCACCGGAATGCCCAAGGGCGTGCTGTGGCGCCAGCACGACATCTTCGTCACGTCGTTCGGCGGCCGTGATCTGTTCGCCGGCACGGTGTTCGACTCCTACGCGGCGCTCGTCGAGCGTGCCGCGGCGAATCCCGGCACGAAGCTGATGGTGCTCCCGCCGCTGATGCACGGCGCCGCACAGTGGGCGGTGATGACGGCGCTGACCACAGGTCAGACCGTCGTGTTCTCGTCGGTGGTCGACCGGTTCGACGCCGACGAGATCGTCGCCACGATCGAGCGCGAGCAGGTGATGGTGGCGACGGTGGTCGGTGACGCGATGGCGCGTCCGCTCGCATCGGCCATCGAGCGGGCGGGCGACACACCGCTGGCCGTGGTCGCCAACGGCGGTGCGCTGCTGACGCCGACCACCAAACAGCGCCTGATCGACGCCAAACCCGGGATGGTGGTCGTCGACGGCGTCGGCTCATCGGAGACGGGCGCCCAACTCACCCACATGTCCGCACCGGGCGCCGTGTCGACGGGCCGGTTCAAGCCCGGACCCGACACCGTCGTGGTGTCCGAGGACCTGACCGAGGTGCTGGCTCCCGGCCACGACGGTATCGGCTGGCTCGCCCAGCGCGGCTACGTGCCACTGGGTTACAAGGGCGACGCCGCCAAGACCGCGGCCACGTTCCCGGTCGTGGCGGGGGTGCGCTACGCCGTGCCCGGTGACCGCGCCCGCCATCTGGACGCCGACGTCGTCGAACTGCTCGGCCGTGACTCGGTGACCATCAACTCCGGCGGCGAGAAGATCTTCGCCGAAGAGGTGGAGACGGCCATCGCGTCGCATCCCGCGGTCGCCGACGTGGTGGTCGCGGGCCGGCCCAGTGAGCGGTGGGGTCAGGAGGTGGTTGCCGTGGTCGCCCTCGCCGACGGCGCGGCAGCCGATGCCGACGAGTTGATCGCCCACACCGCAACGTCGTTGGCGCGCTACAAGCTGCCCAAGGCTGTGGTGTTCCGGCCCGTCGTCGTGCGTTCGCCCGCGGGCAAGGCCGACTACCGGTGGGCGCGCGAGCAGGCGATCAGCGGCTCGCCCTGAGCCGACGCCGGGTCCTGCTTCGCGCCCGGCGCAGCGCGAGGCCGGCGACGAGCCCCATCGGCCTCGTGAACGGAAGTGCCGCGCGGCCGGTGATGCTGAACGGGAGGTCGCTGCCCACCACGGTCCGGTGATGGCTGAACGTGTCGAAGCCGGCCTTGCCGTGGTAGGCCCCCATGCCGCTGCGGCCCACCCCGCCGAACGGCGCTGCCGACGGGATCATCTGCGCGGCGAAGTCGTTGCGCGCCACACCGCCGCTGCGGGTGTGACGGACGAAGTGCCGAAAGTCGTCGTCGTCGGGCCCGAACCAGTACGCCACCAGCGGCGCGGGCCGTCGGTTGATGTAGTCGACCGTTTCGGCCAGGTCGCCGTAGCCGCGCACCACCAGCACCGGCCCGAAGACCTCCTCCTCGGCGATGAGCATCCGATCGTCGACGTCGCGGATGAGGGTCGGAGCGATCTTGCGCGAGGCGGGATCTGGCAGCGTCTCCCCGGGCGGCGCGACGGAGTCGATCCGCGCGCCGCGCTCCCGCGCATCCTCGATCAAGCGCACCACCCGGTCGAAATTCGCCTGGTTGACCGACGAGCAGTAGTCGGCGTTGGCGATGACTGTCGGGTACGTGTCGCGCAGTGTCCGGCGGGCGGTGTCGACGAACCGCTGCACAGCGCCGTCGGGGACGAAGACGTAGTCGGGGCAGACGCACACCTGACCGCCGTTGACCATCCGCGCGTGCGCGATCCGGGTCGCCGCCCGGTCGATGTCGGCGTCCGGCGCCACCACGACGGGATTCTTGCCACCCAGTTCGAGGGTGACCGGGACGAGGTGACGGGCGGCGGCCTGCTGGACGAGTGCGCCGACAGCGGGTGAGCCCGTGAAGAACAGGTGGTCGAACGGCAGCCCGGCGAACGCCGCGGCGACATCGGTCCCGCCGGTGACGATCGCGAGTTCTGTGGCGTCGAAGTAGCGCGGCGCGATGGCGCGCATGAGTTCGGCTGTGTGCGGCGTGATCTCGGACATCTTGACCATCACGCGGTTGCCCGCGGCGAAGGCTGCGGATGCGGGCAGCACGGTGAGGTTGACCGGGAAGTTCCACGGCCCGATGACGCCGACGACACCCAGCGGCGACGGCAACACCTCGGCGCGCAGGCCGAACGCACCCGCGCCTCGCATCAACCGGTTCGGCCGCATCCACGCCCCGAGATGGGCCCTGGTGTGTTCGATCACCGAGATCATGCCGAGGATCTCGGCGAACAGCGCGGCCGAGCGGGACCGTGACCCGTAGTCGGTGGCGGTCGCGTCGACGAAGTCCTCGGTGTTGTCCAGCACCATCGCCAGCAGCCGGTCGATGCGGTTGCGCCGCAACGCGGCATCGGGTGGCCCATCGGCGAGGAACGACTTCCGCTGCGCGTCGAGCACCGACGGCAGGTCCGAAGCCATGGCCGGAGTCCCCGGCACGGTCGTCGCCTCACTCGTCGCCACCACGGGACTCCCTTCCCCCAACCGTCCGGCCATCGGCCCTCCGGTGAGCATCAACCTAACACCGTCGCGGCAGGCTCGACCCGCCTTGTCGAGCTGTTTACAGTCATGCTTACAGTTCGGTACTCGACGGAGGTGGGCGGATGGACGCAGCGCAACGGAAGATCGTGGTCGTCGGTGCGGGATCGGGCATCGGCGCGGCGACGGCGGCACACTTCTTTCAACGCGGCGACCACGTGCTCGCGGTCGATCTGTGCGCATCCGAGACTCCGGCGTCGCAACACCTGCGGTGCGACCTGCGCGACGCCGGGGAGATCGCCGCGCTGCTCGACCGGCTCGGCGACGGCTGGGATGCACTCGCGCACGTGGCCGGGGTGCCCGGCACCGCGTCCGCCGACGACGTGCTGGGGGTGAACTACCTCGGCATGCGGCTGATGACGGAGGGCATGCTGCCGCGGCTGAGGCGCGGCGGATCGGTGGTCGCGGTCGCATCGACCGCCGCGGTCGGCTGGCAGCTGCGCACCGACGTCCTCGACGGCCTGCTCGCCGCCAGGGACGCCGCCGCGGTGCAGGCGTGGCAGGCGGCGCAGGATCCGGCCTATCCGGTGTACAGCACGTCCAAACAGGCCGTCATCCTCTACGCCAAGCGGCTCTCCGGCCCGGCGTGGAGCAGGTACGGGGTGCGGGTCAACACCGTCAGCCCCGGCCCCGTGCAGACGCCGATCCTGGCCGACTTCGAACAGTCGATGGGCGCCGACGTCCTCGACGCGGTGCGCTCGGCGGTCGGCAGGCACGGCACCGTCGACGACGTGGTGCCGCTGATCTCGTTCCTCACCTCGCCGGAGGCACGCTGGATCAACGGGCAGGACATCCAGGCCGACGCCGGCTACCTCGCCGGACTGCTGGCCGGCGTGCCGATCCAGGTGTGATCACACAGGCTGCGCAAACTCGGTGCGACGCTCTACTGTAAGAATTACAGTAAAGTCGTGCAGCGAAGGCGTTCCCCCAACCCATGCTGGAGTCAGCCGTGAGCCAAGTCCCCGACACCGACCACCCGGTCGACCTGTTGCGCGACCCGTATCCGCTGTTCGCCCGGCACCGCAGGCAGGCCGGGGTGTTCGAGGGATCGGTGATGGACTGGTCGAAGACGCCCGAGGGACTGCGTCCCGACAAGCTCTACGCCGCTGTCTCATTCGACGCCGTCAACAAGGTGTTCCGCGACGGCAAGCTGTTCAACTCGTCGATCTACGACAACACCATCGGCCTGTTCATCGGACCCACGATCCTGGCGATGGAGGGCAGACCGCACCGCGAGCACCGCAATCTCGTGTCGGCGGCCTTCAAGTCGAAATCGCTGGCGCGGTGGGAACCGGAGATCGTCCGGCCCATCTGCGACGCGCTGATCGACGAGTTCGCCGAGCGCGGCACCGCCGATCTGGTGCGTGACTTCACCTTCGAGTTCCCCACCAGGGTGATCTCGACCTTGCTCGGACTGCCCGAGGAGGACCTGCCGTGGTTCCGCGCCCGCGCCGTCGAACTGATCAGCTACACGATCAAGTACAAGCGGGCCTTCGAGGCATCCGCCGCGCTCAAGGACTACTTCCTCACCCAGATCGACCGGCGTCGCTCTCAGCCGACCGAGGACATCATCGGCGACCTGGTCACCGCTGAGATCGACGGCGAGAAGCTCAGCGACGAGGCCATCTACTCGTTCCTGCGGCTGCTGCTGCCCGCCGGCCTCGAGACCACCTACCGGTCCTCGGGGAATCTGCTGTACCTGCTGCTGAGCCATCCCGACCAGTTCGCGGCGGTCCGCGCCGACAGCGAGCTGATCGCGGCCGCCATCGAGGAGGGCCTGCGATACGAGACACCGTTGACCACCGTGCAGCGGTTCTCCACCGAGGACACCGAACTCGAGGGCGTGCCGATCCCGGCCGGATCGGTGATCGATGTCTGCATCGGCTCGGCCAACCGGGACGAATCCCGCTGGGAGCGACCGGAGGAGTTCGACATCTTCCGCAAGCGGATCCCGCACATCACCTTCGCGGCAGGCGAGCACACCTGCATGGGGCTGCATCTCGCCCGGATGGAGACCCGCGTCGCCCTGGAGTGCCTGCTGGCGCGGTTGGACGACATCACGCTGGTCACCGACGACGATCCGCACATCTGGGGGCAGCCGTTCCGGTCACCCAAGCGGCTGCCGGTGACGTTCACGTCGAAGGGCTGAGCCGTCACGCCCGCCGGGGAGTCCGGTGGGCGATGGTCTTGGTCTCCAGGTACTGCCCGAATCCCTCCAGTCCGCACTGGCGGCCGACCCCGGAGTTCTTGTATCCGCCGAACGGGGCGTCGGCGCCGTAGTACATCCCGCCGTTGACGCCGAGCGCGCCACTGCGGATCCGCCGCGCGATGGCGAGACCACGGTCAGTGGACCCGGACATCACCGCCCCGGCCAGGCCGAACGGGCTGTCGTTGGCGATCTGAACGGCGTGGTCGTCGTCGTCGAACGGCAGCACCACCAGCACCGGGCCGAAGATCTCGTCGCGGGCGATGGCCGCCGAGTTGTCGACCCCCACCACGACGGTCGGCGCCACGAAGTGCCCGCCGCGGAGTTCGCCGGGCAGGTCATCGAACGACGTTCCGCCGGTGGTGATCTCGGCGCCCTCGCGGCGCGCCTGCTCGCAGGCCTCGAGCACCCGTCGCTTCTGCCTGGCGCTGATCAACGGCCCCACCAGTGTCTGCGGCAGCGCCGGGTCCCCCACCGGAAGCATGCCGAACGCCGCGGTGACACCGGCGACGACCTCGTCGTAGCGCGACCGGTGCACCAGCAGCCGGGTCGTCGACGCGCAGGCCTGGCCGGCGTGCACACAGACACCCGCCGCGGCGGGGATCACCCTCGCCGGGTCGACGTCCTCGGTGACGACCAGCGCCGACTTGCCGCCCAGCTCCAGGAACGTCCGCTTCATCGTCTCGGCGCCGATCCGGGTGAGCAGCTTGCCGACGGCGGTCGACCCGGTGAACGAGATCATGTCCACCCGCGGGTCGGTCGCCAGCAGTTCGGCGACCTCGTTGTACGGCGTCGGCACGACGTTCAGGACGCCGGCGGGGATGTCGGTGCGTTCGGCGACGAGCCTGCCGAGCCGGGTGGCGTTCCACGGGGTGTGCGGGTCGGGCTTGAGCACCACGGTGTTGCCCGCCGCCAGCGCCGGGCCGAGCTTGTTGAGGATCACCTCGACCGGGAAGTTCGACGGCGTGATCGCCGCGACGACGCCCACCGGTTCCTTGACCACCGTGCGCACGTTGCGGTCCCCGAACAGGCCGCCGCCGTCGAGCACCCGCTGCCACTCGAAGTCGTCGATCAGCCCGGCGGGGTAGCGCAGCGCCTCGGCGAGTGGCCAGTCGAGTTGCGCTGTGGTCACCGTCATCTCGGGGCAGCCCACCTCGGCGATCAGTTCCTCGCGCAACTGATCGCGCTCGGACGCCAGCGCCTCCTGCAACTGGGTGAGGCAACGCTTGCGCAGCGCGCGATTCGTCGACCAGTCGGTGTCGTCGAACGCGCGGCGGGCAGCGGCGACGGCGCGCAGCATGTCCGGGGTACCGGCGGCCGCCACGGTGCCCAACACCGAACCCGTCGAGGGAGACTCGTTGCCGAACTCGTCGCCGGACTGCGCACCCACCAGTTCGCCGTCGATGAGCATGCGGGACTCGGCACGCTGCGCGGCCCGTCTGCCGATGGCGACGCTGGGGGCCGACTCCCGCCCTGCGACCTCGGCCATGTCCGTCTCGGTCTCCATTTCGACTAAGATACTGTAAGAGTTACAGTTGCGATACGCTCGGCTTCTGATCACGGAGGTTCGCATGAACGACGTCGCCATCATCGGGGTCGGCCTGCACCCCTTCGGCCGCTTCGAGGGCAAGTCCGCGATGCAGATGGGTGTCGACGCGATCTTCGCGGCGGTCGCCGACGCGGGCGTCGAATGGCGCGACATCGGCGCCGCGTCCGGTGGCAGCTGGACTGTCGCCAACCCCGACGCGATCGTCGGCATGGTCGGTCTGTCCGGCATCCCGTTCACCAACGTGTTCAACGCCTGCGCCACGGCGGCGAGTGCCGCGAAGGTCTGCGCCGACGGAATCCGGCTCGGCGATTACGACATCGGTATCGCCGTCGGCCTGGACAAGCATCCGCGCGGCGCGTTCACCGAGGATCCCGCACTGGTCGGTATGCCGGCCTGGTACGCCGAGAACGGGCAGTACCTGACCACGCAGTTCTTCGGCATGAAGGCCAATCGCTACCTGCACGACCACGACATCTCGCACCAGAGCTTGGCGAAAGTGGCGGCCAAGAACTTCCGCAACGGCGCGTTGAATCCCAACGCGTTCCGGCGCAAACCGATGTCGGAGGAGCAGATCCTCGGCTCCACCATGCTCAACTACCCCCTGACGCAGTACATGTTCTGCGCTCCCGACGAAGGCGCCGCCGCGGTGGTGATGTGCCGCGCCGACATCGCGCACCGCTACACGTCGAAACCGGTGTACCTGCGCGCGGTCGAGGTTCGCACCCGCAGCTACGGCGCCTACGAGGTGAACACCACCTTCGCACCGGTCGAGGAGGGCGTCTCCCCCACCGTCTACGCCGCGCGGGCGGCGTTCGAGAAAGCCGGGGTGGCGCCCGCGGACGTCGATGTCGTCCAGTTGCAGGACACGGACGCCGGCGCGGAGATCATCCACATGGCCGAGTGCGGGTTCTGCGCCGACGGCGAGCAGGAGAAGCTGCTGGCCGACGGGGCCACCGAGATCACCGGCACGCTCCCGGTCAACACCGACGGCGGGCTGATCGCCAACGGCGAGCCGATCGGTGCGTCGGGTCTGCGCCAGATCCACGAGCTGGTGCGCCAACTGCGCGGCGAGGCCGGCGACCGTCAGGTGCCGGGCGAGCCGAAGGTCGGCTTCGCGCAGCTCTACGGCGCCCCCGGCACGGCAGGCGCCACCGTCCTGACCACCTGACCTTTTCGGGAGAAAGGGACCACACCATGAGCCAGTTCCGTGACGCGCCGATCTTCGACGCCGACCAGCACATGTACGAGACCGCCGACGCGCTGACGAAGTACCTGCCCGAGAAGTACCGGCGGGCGGTGCAGTACGCGCAGATCGGCAGGCAGACACGCATCGTCATCAACAACCGCGTCACCGACTTCATCCCCAACCCGACGTTCGAGCGCGTCGCCGCGCCGGGGGCGCACGAGAAGTTCTTCGCCGGCGAGAACACCGAGGGTCTGACACTACGCGAGATGCAGGGTCCGGCCATCGAGGCGCCCGCGGCCACCCGCAATCCGCAGGACCGGATCGCCGAACTCGACCGCCAGGGCGTCACCGAGGCGCTCAACTACCCGACGCTGGCCAGCCTGGTCGAGCACTCCAGCGCCGACGACCCGCAGCTGACCCTGGCCATCATCCACGCACTCAACCAGTGGATGGCCGAACACTGGACCTATGCCTACGCCGACCGGATCTTCTCCACGCCCATCATCAACCTGTCCGAGGTCGACGCCGCGCAGCGGGAACTCGAGTACATCCTCGACCACGGCGCCCGGGTCGCCCTGATCAAGCCGGGACCGGTCAACGGCCTGCACGGCTGGCGCTCACCGGCGCTGCCGGAGTTCGACCCGTTCTGGCGCGACGTCGAGGCCGCAAACCTGCCGATCGTGCTGCACGCCAGCTACCCGCCGCTCGACGAGTACGTCGCCCGGTGGGAACCGCCCCACACGCAGAACTTCATGGCGCAGAGCTCGTTCCGCTGGATGGTGCTGGGCCATCGCGAGATCTCCGACATGATCGCCAGCCTGATCTGCCACGGCACACTGACCCGCTTCCCGAAGCTGCGCATCGCCAGCGTGGAGAACGGCAGCAGCTGGATCTACCCGCTGTTCCACGACTTCGAAGACCTGCAGAAGAAGATGCCGCAGAACTTCCCCGAGCATCCGCACGAGGTTTTCCGGCGCAACATCTGGGTCAGCCCGTTCTGGGAGGGTTGCGTCGCCGACGTCGTCGACACCGTGGGCTGGGACCGGGTGCTGTTCGGATCGGACTACCCGCACCCCGAGGGACTCGCCGAGCCGAAGGGCTTCTGGCGCTACGCCGAAGGCATGGACGTCCGCCGCACCTATGACTTCATGGGTGACAACGCCCGGCGGTTCATGGGCCTGCCGCTGGCCAACCCGGACCCCGCCGCCGTCCGCCCGCCGGCACTCGCCGACGCCTGACACCGCGCTGCGCGTTTCCGTGACAGCATCGGGAACCATGCGCCGACTCGACGACACCGAAGTGGCGGAACTGCTCGACAGCGACGCTGTCGCGCGTCTGGCGACCATCGACGCGGACGGCTATCCGCACGTCACGCCGATCTGGTTCCTCTGGGCGGACGGCCTGATGCGCCTGACCAGTTACGCGGACCGGCCCCACCTCGACCGCATCCGGGGCAATCCGCGCGTGGGCCTGGTGGTCGACACCGAGGCCGCGCAGCGCCCCGACGGTGAGCGGCCGAACCGGCAGGTGCGGATCACCGGTGACGCCACCGTCGCCGTCGACACCGGCGGCGAGTGGACGCGGCGGATCCGGCGCAAGTACCTCGGCGCGGCCAACGAAGGAACCCGGACGACCGGCGAACGCGTGGTGATCACCCTCCGGCCGACACGGTTTCGCGCCGTCGCCAGCGTGTGAGTGAACCCCGGGTTACAGCGAGACCAGGCCGCGAGGCAGCGGGAGGATGTCGGCGTAGGTGACGATGCCCGGCGCCGCCGCGACCACCTTCGGGATGGCATTGATCGCCGGCATCGCGGTGAGGATCATCGGCAGCCGCATGAAGTCGCTCATGGTGGTGCCCGCGAAGTCCGGCGGCGGTGAGATGTCAACTCGCAGGTCGACGTTCGGGCAGCCCTCGACCTTGATGCGGTGCCCGGTGTCGATCGGCCAATCGGGCTGGAGCGTCTGACCCTTGCGCCACACGAACTTCAGCTCGACGATGCTGCGACCGGCGACCTTGCCGTGCCAGCTGAATGCGATACCCGCGACACACCCGGCGGCGATGGTCCAGGAGCCGAGGTCGACGTCGGCGGTGGTCTCGGCGTACTCGGCCTCGCAGACCACCTCGTCGAACTCCACACCCAGGACGTCACCGAGCAGGTGTACGGCGTCGATGAACACGTCGGTGGCCTTGGCCGTCATCGCCTGCAGGCCCGGGTGGTCGATGGGATGAGAGAAGCCGACCGGGATCTCCGTCGCCGGGGAGTCGTAGCCGCTGATGTCGGCCTCCTCGATGACGGTGACCTTGTCGATCCGTTCGCTGCCACCCGCGGCCACCACCGCCAGCAGATCGACGAACCCCGGGTTGATGCCCGACCCGAAGATCGACGAGCCGCCCTGGGCGCAGGCCTCCACGATGCGGTCGCGACGGTCGCCCAGCGAGTGGCCGGTGATGAACGCCGCGGTGGTGACGACGTTGCAGCCGGCCCCCAGGATCCGCGCCAGCTCGTCGACGTCGATCCACATCGGGTTGTAGACCACGCAGTCCGGTTTCAGCGACAGCAGCGCGTCGACGTCGTTCGTCGCGGCGACGCCGACGTCGGCGAGCCCGCAGAGCTCACCGGCGTCCCGGCCGACCTTGTCCTGCGACCAGGCGAAGCAGCCGACGAGGTCGAGATCGGGGTGTGCGGCGATCGCCGCGACGGAATGTCTGCCGACGTTGCCGGTGGTCCACTGGACGACGCGGTGCCTCATGACGCCTTCTTCACCGGCGCGGCGTAGTTCGGCTTGCCGAGGCCGAGCACGTACTGGCCGATCATGTTGCGGAACACCTCGAGGGTGCCGCCGTAGATCCCGACCAGCGGCGCGAACCGGTAGACGTACTCCGCCGCACCGTCATCCGGCGCGCCGTCGGTGCCGACCGGCAGCGCCGACGCGGTGCCCAGGATGTCCATCAGGTCGGGCGACACGTCGCGCATGCTCTGCGCGAGGGCGACCCGGCCGAAGATGTTCGGTGTGCTGATCGCGGTCTCCATGCGGGCGATGCTGCGGCCCAGCCGGTAGGCGACCGAGTCGTCGTCGATGGCGCGGCGCCCATCGGGACCCGGTGTCCCGACCACAGCGGCGGCCCGGTCGCAGGCGGTGACCATGAACCCGCCCTGATGCATCATGATCGAGACGTCCTGCAGCCCATCGGCACTCGCCTCCACCGCACCGTGTTCGGCGTTGAGCGGCTCGCGCAGCACCGTCCAGCCGCCGTTGACCTCGCCGAGGCGGTACCGGTCGTCGACCCGGACGTCGCTGTAGTACACGATGTTGGTGCGGTCGCCGTCGACGGTGCGGATGCCCTGGATCTCGATTCCGGGCGTGTCGAGCGGCACCAGGAACATGGTGAGGCTCTTGTGTTTCGGAGCGGCGGGATCGGTGTTGGTGATCAGGAAGACGTACTGGCAGTTGTGCGCACCGGTGGTGAACATCTTCGAGCCGTTGACAACCCAGCTGGACCCATCCGCCTCGCGCACCGCCCGGGTCTTACAGGTCGCGATGTCGGAGCCGCCCTCGGGCTCGGTGTAGCCCAGGCACAGCCGCACGTGTCCGCTGAACACCCTCGGCAGGACGTCGGCCACGAGTTCGGGGGATCCGAACCTGGCCACCGACCGCGCCACCATCGACGTCGTGCCCCAGGTCACCCACGGAACGTGCGACCTGCGCTTCTCGAGTTCCCAGATCCGCCGCCGCACCCGGCTGAAGCCGCCCTCGTGTGCCGGCTTCCACTCGCCTTCGAGGTAGCCGGCCGCACCGAGTGCGAGATGCACGCCCTCGTCGAAGTTGTCGCCGGTCTCCCGGTCGCGCCGCAGCACCTCCTCGGTGACGTGCTCGGCGAGGAACGCGCGTGCCTCGTCGCGGAAACGCCGGTCGTCGTCGGACAGTTCGACGCGTGAGAAATCCATGTCCGTTGCTCCTACCCTCGCCCTGCCGATGCGGTCTCCCGGGCGGCGACGATGCGCGCGATGCGCTTGGCGCTCGCGCCGGGGTCACCGCCCGCCAGCGCCCAGCCCCGGGCCCGCACCAGATACGCCGTCGCGGCCGCCTCCGCCGACACCCCGAGC
>NZ_JAUMSQ010000074.1:0-15996 GCF_030519285.1 Mycolicibacterium arseniciresistens | reverse complement strand
GGCGAGCTGGACGGCGTACCCGCCGACCGCGCCGCCCGCGCCGTTGATCAGGATCGTCTGCCCCGCCGTCAGCCCGGCGATGTCGAACAGTGCCTGCCAGGCCGTCAGCCCGACCGTCGGCAGGGCGGCGGCGTCGGCCAGGGCGACCGAGTGTGGCGCGGCGGTCAGCGCCTCGGCCGGTGCGACGACGTACTCCGCGGCGGCTCCGTCGGCATCGAGTGCAAGCATGCCCACGACGGCGTCGCCGAGCTGCCAGCCGTCCACCCCGTCGCCGAGTTCGGCGACCGTGCCCGCGACGTCGATGCCCGGCGTGTGTGGGAACGCGATGGCGTACACCTCGGACAGGTAGCCGCCCCGGATGCCGGCGTCGACCGGGTTGAACGAGGTCGCGGCGACCTTCACGAGAACCTCGCCTGCGCCCGGCGTCGGCCGCTGGACGTCCTCGTAGCGCAGCACTCCGCTGTCGCCGTACCGGTGGTAGATCGCAGCCTTCATGATGTCCTCCTTCGTCGGTTGCTTCGATATCGAAGCAGTTGCACCCGGAGTAACTTGCTTCGAACGCGAAGCATTCCCGACTCGCAGGAGTGATTGTTTCGAGCTCGAAGCACTATGCTGGCGACATGGCCGAAGCCCTCGGACCCGCACAGATGCGGACCTACTTCGCGCTCACCGAGGCGGTGAGCCTGCTGCAGTACGCCGTGCGGCAGCAGCTACAGGCCGAGGGCGACCTGAGCTACGTGCAGTTCGAGGTGCTGGCCACGCTGGCCGACGCCGACCGGCCACTCACCATGACCGAGCTGGCCGACGGCGTGGTCTACAGCCGCAGCGGCCTCACCCATCAGGCCGGCCTGCTGGAGAAGGCGGGCCTCATCACCCGCACCGCGAGCCCGCACGACCAGCGGGCGACGGTCGTCGACATCACCCGGGCGGGCCGGCGCCGGGTGGAGAAGGTCCTACCCGGCCACATCGAGGTGGTGCGCGACCTGCTCTACGGCGCGCTCTCCGACTCCGACGTGCAGACCCTCGGCGACCTGATGAGCCGGGTCCGCGACCACATGCGCGACCGGCCGCCCCGCTCGGCCGCCTCGCGCAAGCAGCACAACCCGCTTCAGTAGCCTGGCGCAATGAGTGACCGGGTGGCACTGAGGGCAGGCATCCCGCCGTTCTACGTGATGGACGTCTGGCTGGCCGCCGCGCAACGGCAGCGCTCGCACGGCGACCTGGTGAACCTGTCGGCGGGTCAGCCCAGCGCCGGCGCACCGACGGCGGTGCGCGAGGCGGCCGTGGCCGCACTGCAGGGCGATCAGCTCGGGTACACCGTCGCACTGGGCATCCCGGAACTGCGGGCCGCGATCGCGCAGCGCTACGACGACCGCTACGGCCTTGACGTGCAGCCCGACGACGTGGTGATCACCACCGGCTCGTCGGGCGGCTTCCTGCTGACGTTCCTGGCGTGCTTCGACGTCGGCGACCGGGTGGCGATCGCCAGTCCCGGCTATCCCTGCTACCGCAACATCCTCTCGGCGCTGGGCTGCGAGGTGGTCGAGATCCCGTGCGGGCCGGACACCCGGTTCCAGCCCACCGCCCGCCAGCTCGCCGAACTCGATCCGCCGGTGCATGGCGTCATCGTGGCCAGCCCGGCCAACCCCACCGGAACGGTGATCGCCCCCGACGAACTCGCGGCCATCGCCTCGTGGTGCGCCGCCTCAGGTGTGCGGCTGATCAGCGACGAGGTGTACCACGGCCTGGTGTACGACGGCGCCCCCGCCACCAGCTGCGCCTGGCAGACGTCGCGGGATGCCGTGGTGGTCAACAGCTTCTCGAAGTACTTCGCGATGACGGGATGGCGGCTCGGCTGGCTGCTGGTGCCCGAGGAACTCCGGCGCGCGGTCGACCGGCTGACGGGCAACTTCACCATCTGTCCGCCCGCGCTGGCCCAGCACGCGGCCGTCGCCGCCTTCACCCCGGAATCCATCGCGGAGTCCGACGGCCTGCTGCGGCACTACGCCGACAACCGGCGGCTGCTGCTCGACGGCCTGCGGCAGGTCGGCGTCGACCGGGTCGCACCCACCGACGGCGCGTTCTACGTCTACGCCGACGTGTCCGACCACACCACCGACTCGATGTCGTTCTGTTCGAAGCTGTTGGCGGACACCGGCGTCGCCATCGCACCGGGAATCGACTTCGACACCGTGCATGGCGGCTCGTTCGTCCGGCTCTCCTTCGCCGGCCCCACCGGCGACATCACCGAGGCGCTGCGCCGGATCGGGCCGTGGCTGGCCGGACGCTAGGGCTTCTGCTGCGCGTACCACTGCAGCAGCGCCGGGTCGTCGACCGCGCTCGGGTTGACCACCTTCGCCGGATCGGCGCCCTGCAACAGCTTCTTGACCGGCACCTCGAGCTTCTTGCCGGTGCGGGTGTGCGGGATGCCGGGTGCGAGCACGATCTGGTCCGGCACGTGGCGCGGTGAGACGTCGGCCCGGATGGTGTCCTTGATCGTGGCGCGTAGTTCGTCGGTGAGTTCACCGCCGTCGGCGAGGGTGACGAACAGCGGCATCCAGTAGCCGCCGTCGGATTGTTCGATGCCGATCACCAGCGCCTCGGCGATCTCCGGCAGCCCCTCGACGGCCTGGTAGATGTCCGCGCTGCCCATCCGGATCCCGTGCCGGTTGAGGGTGGAGTCCGAGCGGCCGTGCACCACGATGCTGCCCCGCTCGGTGCGGGTGATCCAGTCGCCGTGCCGCCACACCCCCGGGTACATCTCGAAATAGGCGTCGCGGTAGCGGCTTCCGTCGTCATCGTTCCAGAACGACACCGGCATCGACGGCATCGGCTTGGTGATGACGAGCTCGCCGACCTCGCCGCGGACGGGCTGACCGGATTCGTCCCAGGCGTCGAGCGCGACACCGAGGAAGGGCGCCGACAGCTCGCCCGGCCACACCGGCACCGTGCGGACCCCGCCGGCGAAGGCCGACACCACGTCGGTGCCGCCACTGATCGAAGACACCTGCACGTGCTCACCGACGTTGTCGTGCAACCACATCGATGAGGACGCGGGCAGCGACGATCCGGTGATGCCGACCGTCTCGAGCGCCGAGAGGTCGTGGTCCCGGCGAGGCACCGCCCCGGCCTTGGCGCAGGCCAGCACGTAACCGGGGCTGGTGCCGAGCACCGTGACGCCGAAGCGGGCCGCGACCTTCCACAGCGCGTCGGGTGTCGGGCAGGTGGGGCTGCCGTCGTAGCAGATGATGGTCGCCCCCACCAGCAGGCCCGCCACCTGGTAGTTCCACATCATCCAGCTCGGGCTGGTGTACCAGAAGAACACGTCGTCGGCACCGATGTCCGACTGCAGCGCAACGGCTTTGAGGTGCTCCACCAGGACGCCGCCGTGCCCGTGCACGATGCCCTTCGGCAGGCCGGTGGTGCCCGAGGAGTACAGCACCCACAGCGGGTGGCCGAACTCGACCTGCTCGGTGTTCAGCTCGGCGTCACCGGGAGCGCTGACGGCGGCCCAGTCCAGCCAGTCGTCGGGGGCGTCGAGACCCAGGCGCGACACCAGGACGGCGGCCTTGCACGTCGGCAGTCCGGCGCGCAGCGTGCTGATCTCGTCGCGTTTGTCGTGCACCTTGCCGTTGAACCGGTAGCCGTCGGCGGCGACGAGCACGGTCGGCTCGAGCTGGCCGAGGCGGTCGAGCGCGGCCCGTGCAGTGTAGTCCTGGCCGCAGGCGCTCCAGACGGCGCCGATGGCCGCGGTCGCCAGGAAAGCCACCACCGCCTCGGGGACGTTCGGCAGATACCCCGCGACGCGGTCGCCCGGACCGACACCGAGGTCGCGCAGCGTCTGCGCAAAAGCCGCTGCACGGCCGATCAATTCGTCCCACGACGTCTCGGTGCCGTTGCCGTCCTCGTCGACGTAGATGACGGCGGTGCGGTCACCGCGCGCCTGCCGCCTGACCTGGTCGACGTAGTTGCAGCGGGTGCCGGGGAACCACTGGGCCCCGGGCATCTCGTCGTCGGCGAGCACCTGGGCCGGTGCGTCGCCCAGCTCGAAGTACTCCCACAGCGCCGACCAGAAGCCGGCGAGATCGTCGACCGACCACTGCCACAACGTCTGGTAGTCGGGCATGTCGCGTCCCGTGCGGGCGGCGACGAATCCGGCGAAGTCGGTGACGACGGACTCGGCGACGTCCCGGTCGGTGGGGACCCACTGCGGTTCGACCGCATCGGAGACGTCGGTCATCGTGCGCTCCACCCGCCGTCCATCGTGTACGAGGCGCCGGTGACCATGCCGGCCTGCGGGCCGGTGAGCCAACCCACCAGCGAGGCCACCTCGGCCGGTTCGACGAGCCGTTTGATCGCGGCCTCCTTGAGGAGTATCTGTGTCACCACCTCATCCTCGGCGATGCCGTGCGCCTTGGACTGATCGGCTATCTGTTTGGTGACCAGTGGCGTGCGCACGTACCCGGGGTCGACGCAGTTGCTGGTCACCCCGCGCGGGCCGCCCTCCAGCGCCGTCACCTTCGACAGTCCCTCGAGCGCATGCTTGGCGGTGACGTAGGCGGACTTGAACTCCGACGCGCGGAGGCCGTGCACCGAGGAGATGTTGACGATCCGCCCGAATTCCCGCTCGTACATGTGCGGCAGCGCCGCGCGGATCAGCAGGAACGGCGCCTCCACCATGAGTGCCAGGATGAAGCGGAACTTCTCGGGCGGGAAGTCGGTGATCGGGCTGACGTGCTGCACACCGGCGTTGTTGACCAGGATGTCGACGTCGAGCGTCAGATCCTCGAGTGCGGCGACATCGGAAAGGTCCACCGCCCAGGCCTTTCCGCCGATCTCGTCGGCGACCGCCTTGGCGGCGACGTCGTCGAGGTCGGCGACGGTGACCGTCGCGCCCCTCGCCGCGAGTTCCCGTGCGCAGGCCGCGCCGATGCCGCTCGCGCCGCCGGTGACCAGGGCGCTGCGCCCGTCGAGATCGGTCATGGGCGGGCGGCCTCGGCTTCCCGGGCGAGGTCCGCGCGGTCGGCCTCGTCGAGGGACTCGAGGTCGATGCCCCGGGTCTCCCTCGTGTAGAACACCGCGATCAGGGTGACGGCGCACGCCGCGGCCAGGTAGATGGCGACCGGCACCGAGGAGCCGTAGATGTCGAGCAGCTTGACCGCGATGAGCGGCGCGAGCGATCCCGCGACGATCGAGGTGACCTGATAACCCAGGGACACACCGGAATACCGCATCCGTGTCGGGAACATCTCGGCCATGATCGCCGGCTGCGGAGCGTACATCAGCGCATGGAACACCAGGCCGATGGTGACGGCCGCCGTGACGATCACATAGTTCGCGCTGTTCATCATCGGGAAGGCGAAGAACCCCCAGGTGGCGCCGGTGATCGCGCCGACCATGTACACCGGCCTGCGGCCGTAGCGGTCGGACAGCCAGCCGACGAGCGGCACCACCGCGAAGTGCACCGCGTGCGCGACCAGCAGGTACCAGAGAATGGACGTGGTGTCCGCCCCGACCTGGGTCTTGAGGTAGGTGATGGAGAACGTGACCACCAGGTAGTACATGATGTTCTCACCGAAGCGCAGGCCCATCGCGGTGAAAACGCCACGCGGGTAACGCTTCAGCACCTCGAGCACGCCGAACGAGGTGGCCTTCACCCGCTCCACCTCCTGCTGGGCGGCGAGGAAGATCGGGGCGTCGGTGACCTTGGTCCTGATGTAGTAGCCGACCAGCACCACGACGGCCGACAGCCAGAACGCCACGCGCCAGCCCCACGACAGGAATGCGGAGTCCGGCAGTGTCGTGGTGAGCACCAGCAGCACCACGGTGGCCAACAGGTTGCCGACCGGCACACCGGCCTGCGGCCAGCTGGCCCAGAATCCACGCTGGCGGTTGGGGCTGTGCTCGGCGACCAGCAGTACCGCACCGCCCCATTCACCGCCGACCGCGAAGCCCTGGATGAACCGCAGCGTCACCAACAGGCCCGGCGCCCAGTAACCGATCTGCCCGTACGTCGGCAGGCAGCCCATCAGGAACGTCGCCGCACCGACCAGGATCAGGCTGAACTGCAGCAGCTTCTTGCGGCCGTACTTGTCGCCGAAGTGGCCGAACACCACGCCGCCGACCGGGCGCGCCACGAACCCGACCGCGTAGGTCGCGAACGCCAGGAAGATCGCGTTCAGCTCACTGGTGGTCTCGGAGAAGAAGATCTTGTTGAACACCAGCGTCGCGGCGGTGCCGTAGAGGAAGAACTCGTACCACTCGACGACCGTGCCGGCCATCGACGCCACGACGACGCGTTTCAGCCCCTGGGTGATCGAGCCGGGAGTACTGGTGTCCGGCTGTGCCGGTTCCTGCACGCTCATCGCACGCTCCGTTCATGACGCAGGACATATGAAGGCCGCAATGTGACCGACCGCACTCTGCAGGTGAGTATTCATGCACCTCGACCGCGCCGCAATGGTCAAATTCGCAGCTTCGATCTGCAAAACTGCAGACGTGAACGTGCCCGCCCGACGGCCCAGCGCAGACGACCTGCTGGTGCTGCTGGCCGTCGGACGGTCCGGCCGGTACACCACCGCGGCGGAGGAACTCGGGCTCAACCACACCACCATCTCGCGGCGGATCGCCGCGCTCGAGCAGTCGATGGGCGGGCGGGTGCTCACCCGGGTGGCAGGCGGCTGGGAACTCACCGACCTGGGCAGGGCCGCGCTGTCCGCGGCCGAGGCGGTCGAGACGGCGGTGCGCTCACTCGACGCCGATCCCGGCGGCGAGCGGGCCATCGAGGGCGTGGTGCGCCTGTCGGCGACCGACGGCTTCAGCGCCTACATCGCCGCGCCCGCGGCGGCCCAGGTGCAGCGGCGCCATCCGAGGGTGGCGGTGGAGATCGTCGCGGCCACCCGGCGGGCCACCCAGCAGCGGTCGGGCCTGGACATCGAGGTCGTCGTCGGTGAGCCGCAGGTGCATCGTGCCGAGGCGATCCGGCTCGGCGACTACTGTCTCGGGCTGTACGGCGCGCGCTCCTATCTGGCCGAGCACGGAACGCCCCGCGGCATCGACGCGCTGACCGACTATCCGCTGGTGTACTTCATCGACTCGATGCTCCAGGTCGACGACCTGGACGTGGCCACCAGTTTCGCTCCGGCGATGCGCGAGTCGGTGACGTCGACCAACGTGTTCGTGCACGTCGAGGCCACCCGGGCGGCCGCCGGCCTCGGACTGCTGCCGTGTTTCATGGCCGACCGCCACGACGACCTGGTGCGGGTGTTGCCCGACGCCGTCGCCGTCCGGCTGAGCTACTGGCTGGTGACTCGGGCGGAGACGATGCGCCGGCCCGAGGTCTCGGCCGTGGTGAGCGCGATCCGGGCCCGGGTCACCGAGCAGCGCGACGTGCTGCTGGGACGTTCATAGGATCGTCACCGCCGTGTCCGGCCGTGTGGGTAGACCACCCCCATGCATTTCCGTCGGTATGGCTCCGGTCCGCCACTGCTGCTGGTCCACGGCATCTCGCAGCTGCACAACTGGGATCCCGTCGTCCCGGCGCTGGCCGCCCGGCACGAGGTGGTCGCCGTGGATCTGCCCGGCTTCGGCGCCAGCGCCCCGCTGCCCGGTGAGGTCACCGTCGCGGCGCTGACCGATGCCGTGCAGGACTTCGTCGTCGAACAGGACCTCGGCGACGTCAGCGTCGTCGGGAGTTCGATGGGCGCGCGCATCGCACTGGAGATGGCGCGGCGCGGTCACGGTGGTGCGGTGGTGGCACTGAATCCGGGCGGGTTCTGGACCGATACCCAGGCGCGGATGTTCGGCGCGACGGTCGGCCCGTCGCTGAAGCTGGTGCGTGCCATCGACCCACTCATCCCCGCGTTGGCCGCTACCCCGCTGACCCGAACGGCGCTGCTGCTGCAGTTCTCCGCCAGACCCTGGCGCCTGCCCGCAGATTTGGTGCGCACGGAATTGCGGGCGTTCAAGCGCTCCACCAGCCTGGATGCGGCGATGCATGCTCTGGTGCACGGGCCGAGGCAGCAGGGGGCACCCGCTGGAACGCTGCGGGCTCCGGTGGTGATCGGTTGGGGTCGAAAGGATCGGGTGACGCCACCGAGTCAGGCCGCTCGCGCCCAGGAGCGTTTCCCCGATGCCACGATGCACTGGTTCGACGACTGTGGGCACTTTCCGCACTGGGACCGACCGCACGACACGGTGCAGCTGATCCTCGACACGGCACAGCGGCACTGACGACACCTTGCGCCCGCGGTTGCGCGCGTGGTGCAGTCAGCCATGCCCTTCCTCGACCACGATCGCGGCCGCGCGTACTACCGGCACTGGGCCGTTGACGAGCCCCGGGCGGCCGTCGTCTTCCTGCACGGCTTCGGCGAGCACACCGGCGTCTACCACCGCTACGGCTTCGCCCTGAATGCCGCGGGCATCGATTTGTGGGCGGTGGATCAGTTCGGTCACGGCCTGAGCCCGGGCGACCGTGGTGACTTCGGCTCGATCGAGGACAGCTCCGCCCTCGCCGATTCGCTGACCGCACTGGCCGCCGAGGCCGGTGTGCCCGTGATCGCGCAGGGCCACTCGTTCGGCGCGATCGTCACCCTGTTCCGGCTGCTGGACGGTGACGCCCGTGCCGCCGCCGCCGTGATCTCGGGCGCACCGCTCGTGCCCGTCGCCGAACTGCTCGATGCCGACACGTCCGTCCAGCTGGACCCCGATTGGCTGTCGGCCGACCCGTTCTACCTGGACACCCTGGAGAACGATCCGCTCGCGTTCGTCGACGCCGACACCACTGCGCTGGCCCGCGAACTCGACCGCGGCTGGGACAGATTCGGGGCAGACCTGCCAGGTCTCGAGGTGCCGACGCTGGCCGTGCACGGCACCGACGATCCGATCGCCTCGATCGGCGCCGTCCGGGCGTATGCCGAGCAGATCGATCCGCTACAGCTGCAAGAGTTCCCGGGCCGCCACGACATCCTCAACGAGACCGTCCATCGCGAGGTGGCGGCGGCGATCGTCGACTTCATCGACGCGCAGCTTTAGTCGGCATCAGAGCCGGTGCATCTCCCGCGACATCGCGGCGTGCTCCATGTAATCAGCACGCCGAGAAGGGCGGTGGCGCCGATGCGGCTTGCGCGGCGTCCGCATCGTGGCCAGCCAGGACCACGGCCGCCGGCGCGACACGGCGACTTCGGCTGCCGCCGTTGCGAATCGCACTTGCTGTTCTGTGATGAGCACCGGCATCGCGGCGACGAGAGGGAACTCGACGGTGTCGTCGACTTCGTCCGGCTCCTCGGATCGAATTGTGATGCTTGTCATTTCGTGCCCCCCGCGCTGTCGTTTCGCCGCTCCTGTCGCACCAAGGCTGACAGCAGCGTGAAGTCGGCACAAGCGACAGAAGTACCACTGGCCGTTGGTGTTTGCACCGTCCAGCATGTGGATGACTTCTGGACCGAGCGAGCGCTTCGCCCAGGCATGTAGATCCGTATGACAGCGCGGTTACGCGCACGCGTCACCGCGGCGACGCCCCAGCAGAGGCGGCTTCCCGTACGGGCAGCAATGTGCCGAATCAATCAACGCCGCGCCGGCGACGGATTTGCCGGCCCCGATCGCCGGCGCCGCGCGAGCGTGCACATTTGCTGGAGTCCGCGCGGCGTGTCGCCGGCAGACACGCACCCTCGCGGAAAACGGATGTGCGCTAGAGCCAGGTGTCGGGGGTGGTGGCCGTGAGGAAGGCCTCGAGGTCGTCGCGCCACTGCGCCGGCGAGTTCTTGTCGGGCTCGATGCCGGTGTACTCGCCGCGGTAGAACAGCAGCGGCCGCGGCTTCTTCTTCGGCACCTCGGAAAGCGAGTGCACCGCGCCGAACACCACGAAGTGATCGCCACCGTCGTGCACCGAGGCCACCGTGCAGTCGATGTGCGCGAGCGTGCCGTCGATCACCGGCGAGCCGAGCTTCGAGAGCCGCCAGTCGATTCCGGCGAACTTGTCCGGAGTCTTCGACCCGAACCGCGCCGAGACGTCCTTCTGCTTCTCGTGCAGAACGTTGACGCAGAACTTGCCGCTCGCCTCGATCGCCTGCCAGGACCGCGACACCTTCGTGGGGCAGAACAGCACCAGCGGCGGGTCGAGCGACAGCGCCGCGAAGGACTGGCACGCGAAGCCGACCGGCTCGTCGTCGTGCACCGTCGTGATGATCGTGATGCCGGTGCAGAACTGGCCGAGCACATGCCGGAATGTGCGCGGGTCGATGGGCTCGGCGGCCATCAGTGTCCTCGGCTCTTCGCGCGGACGCTCATCGCTACTTGAAGCCGACGCTGAAGTCGTGCCCCCACAGACTGACCGCGGTGCTCTCGCGAGCGATCCACGTGGCGTCATCCTCCACTTCGAGCCCCTCGCAACCGAACTCGACGTCGAAGCCACCGGGGGTCTTCATGTAGAACGAGAGCATCTTGTCGTTGACGTGCCGCCCCAGGGTCGCCGACATCTTGACCTTGCGCCGCAGCGCCCGGTCCAGGCACAGGCCCACGTCGTCGGCGTTCTCGACCTCGACCATGAGATGCACGATGCCGCTGGGGGTCTCGCCGGGCATGAACGCCAGGCTGTGGTGCCTCGGGTTCACGCCGAGGAACCGCAGCCACGCCGGCGCTCCGTCGGCGGGACGGCCGACCAGCTGCGGTGGCAGTCGCATCGAGTCGCGCAGGTGGAAGCCGAGCACATCGCGGTAGAAGTGCAGCGTCTCGGCGTCGTCGCGGGTGGTCAGCACCACGTGGCCGAGGCCCTGCTCCTCGGTGACGAACTTGTGGCCGTAGGGGCTCACGACACGGCGGTGCTCCAGGGCCACCCCGTGGAACACCTCGATGGTGTTGCCCGACGGGTCGTCGAAGACGATCATCTCGTCGACGCGACGGTCGGCGAGTTCGGCGGCCGTGGCCTCCTTGTACGGCGTCCCCTCGATGTCGAGACGGTTGCGGATGTCCTGCAGCGCAGCGGCGTTCGCGGTCTCCCAACCCGACGACAGCAGCCGGTCACGGTCACCGGGCACGATCACCATGCGGGCCGGGAACTCGTCCATCCGCAGGTAGAGCGCGCCCTCGGTGGGGCCCTTGCCCTCGACCATGCCGAGCACCTTCAACGCGTACTCGCGCCAGGCGCCGACGTCGGCGCTCTCGATGCGCAGGTACCCCAGAGAACGGATGCTCATCGTGTACCTCCCAGGAAATCGATGGTGAGCTTGTTGAATTCGTCGAACTTCTCCAGCTGAGCCCAGTGGCCGCACTGCCCGAAGACGTGCAGCTGCACCCGGGGGATCTGCTTGAGCGCCACCAGGGCGCCGTCGAGCGGGTTGACCCGGTCCTCCCGGCCCCAGATCAGCAGTATCGGCTGGCGCAGCTTGTACACCTCGCGCCACATCATGCCGAGCTCGAAATCCGCCCCGGCGAACGACTTCCCCATCGCCCGCGCGGCGGCCAGCGACTCCGGCTGGCTCGCGATCGCGAACCGCTCGTCGACCAGTTCGGGCGTCACCATCTTCTGGTCGAAGACCATGATGCGCAGGAAGCGCTCCATGTTCTCGCGGGTGGGATCCGCGGTGAAGCGGCCCAGCAGCTTGACGCCTTCGGTGGGATCAGGGGCGAACAAATTGACGCTCAGACCCCCGGGGCCCATCAGCACCAGCCGGCCCGCCCGCTTCGGATTGTCCAGCGCGAAGCGCACAGCGGTGCCGCCGCCGAGCGAGTTGCCCACCAGCGCAGCGCGTTCGATGCCGAGGTGGTCGAACAGGCCGAGCAGCGCGTTGGCGCTGTAGCGGTTGTACTGCTCGTGTTCGGTGTGCTTGCTCGAGTGGCCGTAGCCCGGCTGATCGACGGCCAGGACGTGGAAGTGCCTGGCCAGCACCGCAATATTGCGGCCGAAGTTCGACCAGCTCGACGCGCCGGGACCGCCGCCGTGCAGCAGCACGATCGTCTCGCCGTTGCCGACGCCCGCCTCGTGGTAGTGCAGCTTCATGTCGTCGGCCACCTGCGCGTACCGCGACGTCGACTCGAAGGTGACCTCGGCCTGCGTCTCGACCTGTTTGATGTACGACGTCATTTAGACCATCGTGTCCTGCGGCGGCAGCCCGAATGCGTCGTTGCCGAAGATCAGGTAGGCACGCTCGGGCTCGTTGGCGGCGTGCACCCGGCCGGCGTGTGCGTCGCGCCAGAACCGCTGGACGGGCTGGTCGAGATTGAGCGCGGTGGCGCCCGACGCCTCGAAGAGCAGGTCGATCGAGGCGATGGCGCGGGCGGTGGCGCGCACCTGGTCGCGGCGGGCCCTGGCGCGCAGCTCGAACGGGATGTCCTGGCCGGCCTGCAGCAGCTGGTACTCGTCGCGGACGTTGCCGATCAGCTGACGCCAGCCGGCGTCGATGTCGCTGGCGGCCTCGGCGATGCGGATCTTGGCGAACGGGTCGTCCTTGGACTTCTCGCCCGCGAACGCCGCACGCACGCGCTTGCCCTGATGCTCGACGTGCGCGTCATAGGCGCCGTAGGCCATTCCCATGATGGGTGCGCTGATCGTGGTGGGATGCATGGTGCCCCACGGCATCTTGTAGACCGGCGCGGTGTTGTTCTCGTAGCCACCCGCGGTGCCGTCGTTCATCGCCCGATACGACAGGAACCGGTGGCGCGGGACGAAGACGTCCTTGACCACGACGGTGTTGCTGCCGGTGCCCTTGAGCCCCACCACGTTCCAGACGTCGTCGATGCGGTAGTCGCTGCGCGGGATCAGGAAGCTGCCGAAGTCGACCGGCCTGCCGTCCTTGATCACCGGGCCGCCGAGGAACGCCCAGGTGGCGTGGTCACATCCGGACGACCACTGCCACGCACCGCTGACCAGGTAGCCGCCGTCGACCACGGTGCCCGCACCCATCGGGGCGTACGACGAGGACACCCGGACCGTCGGGTCGCCGCCCCAGACCTCGTCCTGGGCCTGCTGGTCGAACAGCGCCAGATGCCAGTTGTGCACGCCGATGATCGAGCTCACCCAGCCCGTGGAGCCGCACGCGCTGGCGATCCGCCGGACGGCCTCGTAGAAGGCGGTCGGGTCGCACTGCAGGCCTCCCCACTGCTCGGGCTGCAGCAGCTTGAAGAAACCGACCTCGTCGAGTTCATTGATCGTCTCGTCGGGGAGGCGCCGCAGTTCCTCGGCGGATTGGGCGCGCTTGGCGATCAGCGGCAGCAGATCGTCGATGCCGGCTAGGACCGACTGCACGTCACGCTGTTCAATGGACGTCACTGGAGTGCCTCCCGGAAGTAGGGCTGGACAAAGATTAGAACACGTTACGATTTGTGTCGAGCAGCGTATTCCTGTGGCGGCTGGACCTGCGCACATGCATTTCTGTAACCTGTTCTAATTCTACGCGACGGAAGGGTTGAGGCGACGTGACCGACGAGCCGCTCGGCAGCCACGTGCTCGAGCTCGAAGTGGCCGACGTGGTCGAGGAGACCGCCGACGCGCGTTCGTTGGTGTTCAAGGTGCCTGACGGGCCCGGTGACCCGGAGATTCCCGCCGAGCGGCTGCGCTACGCACCGGGGCAGTTCCTGACCCTTCGGGTGCCCAGCGACCGCACCGGTTCCGTCGCCCGCTGCTACTCGCTGTGCAGCTCGCCGTTCACCGACGATCCGCTGACCGTGACGGTCAAGCGCACCGCCGACGGCTACGCGTCGAACTGGCTGTGCGATCACGCGCACCCCGGCATGAAGCTGCACGTGCTGGCGCCGTCGGGCACGTTCGTGCCCAAGACACTGGACGGCGACTTCCTGTTGCTCGCCGCGGGCAGCGGGATCACGCCGATGCTGGCGATCCTGAAGTCGGCGCTGGTGAAGGGCAGCGGCAGGGTGGTCCTGCTCTACGCGAACCGCGACGAGAAGTCGGTGATCTTCGGCGGCGCGTTGCGCGACCTGGCCGCCGAACACCCCGACCGGTTGACCGTCGTGCACTGGCTCGAGACCGTGCAGGGCCTGCCCGACCCGGCCGCGCTGGCGGGCCTCATCGCGCCCTACGCCGGCCACGACGCGTACATCTGCGGGCCAGGACCGTTCATGACCGCCGCCGAGAAGGCCCTGCGCAGCGCAGGCGCCGCCGACAACCGCATCCATCTCGAGGTGTTCAAGTCGCTCGAATCCGACCCGTTCGCCGCAGTGGTGATCGAGGAGGACGACAGCGACGAAGGCCCCGCGACCGCGGTGGTGACACTCGACGGCGCCACTCACGAGGTGACGTGGCCGCGCAAGGCCAAACTGCTCGACGTCCTGCTCGACAAGGGACTCGACGCGCCGTTCTCCTGCCGCGAGGGCCACTGCGGCGCGTGTGCGGTGCTCAAGAAGAGCGGGGACGTCGAGATGCCGATCAACGACGTGCTCGAGCAGTCCGATCTCGACGAGGGCCTGATCCTGGGATGCCAGGCGCTGCCGCGGTCGGAATCGGTTGAAGTCACTTACGACGAGTAGCGAAGGGCTATCATTCGCCGCACCGAAGGGAACAACGTGACCAAGCGATTGACAGTCTGGCTGGCGGGGATGTCGGCGTTGATGTTCATCGCACCGAATCCGGCCGCATCCGCTGCGATCGACACGGCCCACTCCTCTATTCCGGTGAACCCCACCACCACGCTCGAGATGCACGTCACCGCGAACTGCATTGCGGCCGAATCGAACTGCCTGTGGAACACTGCCGCCAACCTGCGCGCCCCCGAGGGTGTGATCGGGTTTCCCGGCGACGCGTACGGCCGCCAGACCACGACGGTGCGAACCATGGACCGCGGGGTCTGGGTCGAGACTCAGTTCGTTTCGCCGAACACCCGGCTGTTCAAGTCGCAGACTTACGTCGAGTTGTCGACGGTTTACTTCGGCGGCGGGCCGCCCGAGAAGTTCACTGTGCAGGGCAACACCTGGCCCACAGACTGGCGGACGGGACAGCACAGGAACGACGTGCCGCTGATCGTGTGCGCCCACATCCAAGTCGTGTACGCAGGCGTCAACTTGACGTCGCCGGACGCCTGCGCGCAGGCCTCGTTCAACTAGCGCGGCAGGCCCAGCAGGCGCTCCCCGGCGAGCGTCAGCAGGATCTGCTCCGTGCCGCCCGCGATGGTCAGGCAGCGGGTGTTGAGGAACTCGAACACCTGGGGGCTGTGCACGGCGCCGGCACCCTCTGACAGGTCCATCTTGAACTCAGCCAGCGCCTGACGGTGCCGCACCCCGATCAGCTTGCGGACACTGGACTGCGGACCGGGATCCTGACCGCCCACCGCGAGTTGGGCGATCCGCTGGTCGAGCAGCGCGCCGATCTGGGCGGACAGGATCAGGGTGCCGAGGCGGTCCTGCTCGGCGACGTCGAGGTCGAGTTCGGTGACGGTGCGCAGCAATTCCTCCATCGGATTGCCCAGCGCGGTGCCCGCGGCCATCGCGACGCGCTCGTTGGCGAGGGTGGTGCGCGCCAGTCGCCAGCCGTCGTTGACCGAGCCGACCACCATCTCGTCGGGCACGAACACGTCGTCGAAGAACACCTCGTTGAACAGTTCGTCGCCCGTGATCTCGCGCAGCGGCCGGATCACGATGCCGGGCGAGGCCATGTCGACGAGGAAGTAGGTGATGCCCTTGTGCTTCGGAGCGTCGGGATCGGTGCGGGCCAGGCAGACTCCCCACTGCGCCCGGTGCGCCGAGGACGTCCACACCTTCTGTCCCGTCAGCTTCCAACCACCTTCGGCGCGAACGGCTTTGGTGCGCAAGGCCGCGAGGTCGGAGCCGGCGCCCGGCTCGGAGAACAACTGGCACCAGATCAGCTCGCCACTCAGGGTGGGCGGCACGAATCGCTCGACCTGCTCGGGGGTGCCGTGCTCGAGGATCGTCGGGGCCGCCCACCAGCCGATGACCAGGTCGGGCCGGTCGACCCCGGCCGCGGCCAGCTCCTGGTCGATCAGCAGCTGCTCGGCCGGACCGGCCCCGCGCCCGTGCGGCGGCGGCCAGTGC
>NZ_JAUMSQ010000073.1:0-16332 GCF_030519285.1 Mycolicibacterium arseniciresistens | reverse complement strand
GGTCGGGCCGGTCGACCCCGGCCGCGGCCAGCTCCTGGTCGATCAGCAGCTGCTCGGCCGGACCGGCCCCGCGCCCGTGCGGCGGCGGCCAGTGCGGCGCCTGCAGGCCGGCCTCGGCGAGCGCGGCCTGCCGCCGGTCCTGCGGCAGCGCGGCGACGTCGGCCACGGCGGAGGCGATCTCGGCACGCAGGTGCTCCACCGAGTCGAGGTCGATGCGCAGCCGGCGCCGGACGCCCTGCTGGGTGAGGGTGGCGACGCGCCGAAGCCAGCGTGGCCGCCCGCCCAGGAACTGCGAGATGCCGTACGCGCGACGCAGATACAGGTGCGCGTCGTGTTCCCAGGTGATGCCGATGCCGCCCAGCACCTGGATGCCGTCCTTGGCGTTGGCCTTGGCCGACTCGATGCCGGTGGCGGCCGCCACGGCCGCGGCGATCGACAGCTGGTCGTCGTCGGACTCGGCTGCGGCCCGGGCCGCGTCCGCCGCGGCCACTGACGCCTGCTCCGAGCGCAACAGCATCTCGGCGCACATGTGCTTGATGGCCTGGAAGCTGCCGATCGGCTTGCCGAACTGCTCGCGCACCTTGGCGTAGTCGGTGGCGGTGCGCAACAGCCAGTGCGCCAGCCCCGCGGCCTCGGCAGCCAGCACCGTCGCGGCCAGGTCGGCGAACCGTCGCGCCGAGACCGGCAGTTCGGTCGCCGGTGCTCCGTCGAGCACCACCCGCGCAAGCGGACGGGAGAAGTCGGTCGGCGTCAGCGGTTCCACCATCACGCCGTCCGCCCCGGCGTCGATCAGCAGCACCTTGTCACCCGCGGAGAGCAGCAGCAGACCGGCTGGTTCGGCGCCGAGCACGTGGCCCGCGGTGCCCGAGACCCGGTTCCCTTCCACCCGCACGTCGGTGTCCAGCGCGACGCCCGCGGTGCGTTCACCCGTCATCAGCGCCTCGAGCCACTCACCGGGCGCGACGAGTGTCGCCAGCGCCGTCGTGGCGACCGGTCCCGGCACCAGCGCGGCCGCCGCCTCCTCGACCATCGCGCACAGGTCGGCGATCGTGCCGCCGGCGCCGCCTTGGTCTTCGTCGACCGCCACACCGAAGATGCCTAGTTCGGCCAGGCCTGCGTACGGGGCCTTCCAGGCGTCGCGGTCGCCCTGCTCCACGTCGCGGGCGGCGCTCACCGCATTCGAGCCGGCGGCCCAGCTCCGCACCAGTTCACGGGCAGCGGACTGCTCGTCAGTGCCGGACTCCGACCCCGACATGACCGACTGGGTCATCTACCGGCCTCCTAGCCTAGGGCGAGAAGGACATGCTTCTCACTAGAACGTGTTCTAATGGTGCCAGCGTTCGACCGTCAAGTCGACCGGCATCACAGCAGGACAGGTCGCTGCTGCAGCGGCACTGAGGTGAGAAAATGGGGTTGGGCATGCGTATCGTTTCGAGTGGATACGCACGATGAAGGAGTTTTCCGCTGCATGTCGTCGCCAGCACAATCTTCGGGCTCGGACTCGCGGCCACGTGAGGTGATGAACGTGTCGGTCCTCGCGGAATCCGAACTCGGCTCCGAAGCGCAGCGGGAGCGGCGCAAGCGCATCCTGGACGCGACCCTGGCCATCGCCTCCAAGGGCGGCTACGAAGCCGTGCAGATGCGCGCCGTCGCCGAACGCGCCGACGTCGCCGTCGGCACCCTGTACCGCTACTTCCCCTCGAAGGTGCACCTGCTCGTCTCGGCGCTCGGCCGGGAGTTCGAGCGCATCGACGCCAAGACCGACCGCGCCGCCCTGTCGGGTGGGACTCCCTACCAGCGGCTGAACTTCATGGTCGGCAAGCTCAACCGCGCCATGCAGCGCAACCCGCTGCTGACCGAGGCGATGACGCGCGCGTTCGTGTTCGCCGACGCCTCGGCCGCCGGTGAGGTCGACCACGTCGGCAAGCTGATGGACTCGATGTTCGCCCGCGCGATGAGCGACGGCGAACCCACCGAGGACCAGTACCACATCGCCCGCGTGATCTCCGACGTGTGGTTGTCGAACCTGCTGGCCTGGCTGACCCGCCGGGCGTCGGCCACGGACGTGAGCAAGCGGCTGGACCTCGCGGTGCGGCTGCTGATCGGCGACGGGGACCACCCCAAGATCTGAGGCAGGGGGAAGGTCCGGCGGGCAGGAGCGAAGCGACCCGGGGAATGATGGCGTTGTGCTCCCTGCCGATCTGACCTGCGCGCTCGACGGCCTCGCCGCCACACCCCGCCTGCTCGTCGTCTCCGACTTCGACGGGACGCTGGCGCCGATCGTCAGCGATCCGTCCGCCGCCCGCGCCCTGCCCGCCTCCGCCGAGGCGCTGACCGCGCTGGCCGACCTTCCCGACACCGACGCGGCCCTGGTGTCCGGTCGAGCGCTGGGCGTGCTGCGCGACCTGTCGGCGATGCCGGCGGCGGTGCACCTGGTGGGCAGTCACGGCGCGGAGTTCAATACCGGCTTCACCCACGATGTCGATCAGGAGCTGCTGGCACGGATCGTCGCCGAACTGCGCGAGATCGCCGCGGACCGGCCGGGGGTGACGGTGGAGACGAAGCCGGCGAGCGTGGCGCTGCACGTGCGCAACGCGAGCCCGGCCGACGGTGAGGCCGCACTGGCCGCCGCGAAGGAGGCGGCCACGGCCTGGGATGCGCAGGCCACCGCAGGCAAGGCCGTGCTGGAGTTCGCGGTGATCTCCACCGACAAGGGCGAGGCCGTCGACATCCTTCGTGAGCAGACCGGTGCGACGGCGGTGATCTTCCTCGGCGACGACGTCACCGACGAGAAGGCCTTCCGCCGGATGCGCGACGGCGACGTCGGGGTGAAGGTCGGGCCGGGCGAGTCGCTGGCGGTCTACCGGGTCGACGCACCCGAGGACGTCGCCGAGGCGCTCGGGTACCTGCTGGCCGCGCGGCGCGGCTGAAAAGGGTTCGACCCCGGTCACTTCGGCGGCCATACTGGCGCGGATGCTGACTCCCGACGACATCGCCGCGCGTACCGCCCGCGCCGTCGCGGCGGCCGCCGCGGCAGGCCGCGACCTCGGAATCCGGTTCGACGAACCGAGAGTGCTCTACGACGTCTTCTCGGTGATCGTCCATCTGGCGCCTGCGCCGGTGGTAGTCCGGGTGCCGACGGTGCTGCCGCGGTCGATGGCCGCCGATCCCGACCGGCAGGCGGCGCAGCAGCGCTCGGAGCTGGCGGTGGCGGGGTGGCTCGCCGACCGCGGACATCCGGTCGTACCGCCCTCACCTCTGGTGGCACGCGAACCCGTTCGGCGCGACGGCTTTTCGATGACGTTCTGGCAGTATCTCGACGAGATACCCGATGCGGAGCCGGACTGGCCGCGACGCTGCGAGGCGACCGCGCGGCTGCATGCCGCGCTGCGTGATTGCGACGCAGCGGAACTGGGATTCTGGACGCAGTTCACCAGCTACATCCCCGAGGGTCTCGCGGACCTTTCCCGGCGGCCCGACCTGATCGCACCCGCGGATGTGGCACGCGCGCAGGAGGAGTGGGCGAAGATCGCACCGGTCTTCGCGTCGCGGGCGGCGTTCGAGGCCGAGTTCCCCGGCGTGGACGTGCAGCCGATCCACGGCGACGCACCCTTCTACAACATGATCGCGACGTCGTCAGGCGAGTACTGGTCGGACTTCGAGCTGGTCACACTCGGTGCCGTGGAGTCCGACCTCGCGCTCGCGGGTGCCGAGGGGGTGGCCGCCTACGATGCGGCCGCGGCGCGGCTGGGGATGCGAATGCTCGACTCACGGGTGCTCGCGCTCACCGAGGCCGCCGGCCGGCTCGCCGCGGTCGCAGCCCTGGCGATGGCGCCGCAGCTGCCGATGCTCGCCGACGCGCTGCGTCCGACGGTCGACGAGTGGCGCTCGCAGGACTAGGCGGGTGGACCGGACGTGCGGCCGCGGATCAGCTCGGTGTCGAGCAGTTCGACCTCCGGCAGCCCCGACCGCGGCGGGTGGTGCAGCAACCGGCCGGCGCGCCTGCCCTTGTCCATGCTGGGTTGCACCACGGTGGTCAGGCCGCGGCGCAGCGCGTCGGGGATGCCGTCGAAACCCGTCACGGTCATCTGGCCGGGCACGTAGATGCCGCGGCCGCGCAGGTGGTCCATCGCCGACAGCGCCAGCACGTCGGCGGTGCACATCAGCGCGGTGATCCGCGGATTGGCGTTCAGCGCCACCTCGGCCGCGGCCCCGCCGGACGAGGGCAGGTGCTCGTAACTCTCGACCACCGTCAGCGATCCGCGTGACAGTCCGGCCGCGGCGAGTGCGTCGTACACCCCGTTGACGCGTTCGCGCTGAACGTGGAAGTGGGGCGTGGACAACCGCTGCGGGTCGGCCACCGCCGGCTTGACCGTGCCGTTCGGCGGCTCCATGCCCAGCCGCATCGTCAGCAGTCCGATCTGCCGATGGCCCAGTCCGACAACGTGTTCGGCGAGGCGGCGCATCGCCGACCGGTCGTCGATGCCGACCCGCGACAGGCCCGGCACGTCCTTGGGCTGGTCGACCACCACCACCGGCAGGTGCCGCTGCTGGACCACAGGAAGGTACGGGTCGTCGTCGGAGGCGGAGTACACCACGAAGCCGTCGACCCCGGCGGCCAGCACGGCGGCCGACCCGTCCTCGACGCTGCGGTTGGGCCCGATGGCCACCAGGAGCAGGCCCTGTCCGGCCTCCTCACATGATTCGGCAAGGCCGGCAACGAAATCGAGGGCCGCCGGATCGCTGAACGAGTAGTTGAGCGGCTCGGTGATCATCAGCCCCACCGCACCGGCCCGGCGGGTGCGCAGTGAGCGGGCCACCGGATCCGGTCCGGGATAGCCGAGTTGCTTGGCAGCGGCGAAGATTCGGTCACGCAGGTCCGACGACAACTGGTCGGGCCGGTTGTACGCGTTGGAGATCGTGGTCCGCGACACCTTGAGTTCGGCGGCCAGTGAGGCCAGGGTCGCACGCCGGCGCGGGTGCGGACTCCTCGACATGCTGTGTCAGGTTAGCGGACGCGCCGTCGACGGCGAGTCCGGTGCCGTCGGCGTCAGGTGACGAGCACGCGGTTCGCCGACGACCGCAGCCCGCGCTGCCCCGCCCACACCACCGCCCAGACCGCGCACGCGATGGTGACGACGACGAAGCTCGGCGGGGCGTTGAACATCGCCGACACTCCCAGTCCCAGCCACACCGACACGAGGCTGATCAGCGTCGCGACGCCGATCGCCGCGGGGGGCCGTGGCGTGAGCATGATGGCCGCGGCCGCCGGGGTGACGACGAGCGCGAACAGCAGCAGCGTTCCGACAGCTTGCACGGCCATCGTCACGGTCAGGCCCAGCAGCACCATGAACGTGATGGACAGCCCGCGCACCGGCACTCCGCGGGCGTCGGCCACCTGCGCGTTGATCGAGGTGAACAGCAGCGGCCGGTAGATGACGCCGATGCTGAGCACCACCATCGCGAGCAGCACGGCGAAGGTGAGCAGTTGCTGATCGGTGATGGCCAGCAGGTTGCCGAACAGCACGTTGGTCAGGGTGCTCGAGTTGCGGGTGGCCAGCGAGTTGAACAGCAGACCGAGACCGGTGGCCATCGCCAGCACGGTTCCGGTGGCGACCTCCCGGTCGGCGGCGCGGCGCCCCAGCGCGCCGATGACCAGTGCTCCCCCGACACAGAACACCCCGAGGCCGAGCACCACCGGCAGACCGAGCAGCACGGCGCCGGTGGCTCCGGGCAGACCGATGTGCGCGAGCGCGTGCGCGGCGAACGCCGTGTTGCGCACGACGACGAAGTAGCCGATGAGCCCGGCGGCCAGCGCCACCAGGGTGCCGCCGACCAGGGCGTTGCGCATGAAGCTCGACGTCAGGATCTGCCACCAGTTCTCCTGGTAGCCCAACGCCACCAAAGTCGTGGTCACTCAAGTCCTCCGCACGTACAGGTCGCCCTGTGGAGTGTGCACGACCTCGACCGTGGTGCCGTACAGGTGGGTCAGCAGTTCCTCGTCGACGACGCCGTCGATGGTGTCGTAGTGCGGGTGCCCGTCGAGCAGGTAGACCGCACCGGTGAGCACCCCGAGCAGCGGGTTCAGATCGTGGGCGACGACCAGGATGGTCACGCCCAGCTCGGCGTTGATGCGGCCGAGCAGCGAGACCATCTCGCGCTGGTTGCGCGGGTCCAGCGATGCCAGCGGCTCGTCGAGGATCAGCATCTCGGGGCCGCTCACCAGCGCCTCGGCCAGGGCGACGCGCTGTCGCTGCCCGCCGGAGAGCTGCGACAGCCGCTTGTCGGCCAGCTCGGTCGCGTCGACGGCGGCGAGCACCTCGTCGACCCGCATGCGCTGGTCACGGTTCGCGACGCCGAAACCCCAGCGGTGTCCGTTGAGTCCGAGCGTCACCGCGTCGCGCACCCGGATGGCCTCACCGGTGTGTGAGCCGATTGTCTGTGGCACGTAGCCGATGCGTTCGTTGTCGGTGCCCGGCGGGCGGCCGAACACCTGGACCCGTCCCGCGGAGACGGGCAGCACTCCGAGCACCACCTGCAGCAGGGTGGTCTTGCCGGTGCCGTTGGAGCCGATGACCGCGACGATCCCGCCCGCGGGGATCTCGAAGTCGGCCTGCGACCAGACCGTGCGCCCGCCACGGGCAACGGCGGCGCCCTCGAAGGCGAGCGCCGGTGCAGCGGAGACCGGATCAGGCAGGGACACCAAGTGCCTTCGCGAGTGCGGTCAACTGGTCGACCTGCCACGACTGAAACGACGAGGTATCTGCGGGCACCGTCTCGGTCACCTCGACGACCGGCACGCCCGACTTTTCGGCCGCTGCCCGGATCTGCTGTGGCACAGAGCCTTCGGTCTGAACGTTGTAGACCAGGACATCCACTCCGCGATCCTCGAGCAGCCGCAGGAACGCGTCGAGGTCGGCGGGCGACGGGTCGGTCTCGCTCGCCGAGGCAGTCCGATAGCCCTCGGGCGTGCGGTCGGTCAGGCCGACGGCGGCGGCCATGTCGTCGAAGACGCTCTCGGTGGCGGCGTAGGTCTTGCCGGACGGGCCGGCCTTTATCGACGAGATCAGCTCGTCGTACGGCACCAGCGACTCGCCGAACTGAGCCCGCCGCTCGTCGAAGTAGCCCTTGGCCTCCGGTGCGAGCTTTCCGAGCTCGGCGGTGACGGTGTCGGCGACCGTCGTGACCGCGGTGGGGCTGTACCAGGCGTGCGGGTTCGGTTCGCCGTCCTCATGTGCGTGGGCGTGGTCTGCGCCGGCCTCGTGGGCGTGTTCTTCGCCGGCCCCGTGCGCGGGCTCGTCGTGCCCGGCCTCGCCGCCGCCCGCTTCGAGCGCGTTGACCAGCGGTGCGTCCGGCGCCGAGCCGGCCGCCAGCTTGGCGGCCCACTCGTCGTAGTGACCGCCGTTGATGACGACCAGCTGGGCGTCCTCGAACAGCGCGGCATCCTTGGGCGCGGGCTCGAAGTCGTGCGGATCGACGGCCGAGCCGGCGAGCACCGTGGTGACCTTCGCGCACTGCCCGCCCAGCTCGGAGACGATGTCGCCCCACTGGTCGACGCTCACCACCACCGACACCGGATCGGTGGGGCACGCCGGCGCGCTGGATTGCGCCGGGGCCGACGAGCTCTGGTCGCCGTTGCCGCAGGCCGCCGTGCCCAAGGGCAGGACCAGCAGGACACCGGCGGCCATTGTGCGGACCGCAACGCGCTTCGTCGTCACCCGATAACGATAACGGTTTGCATTATCGGTGGCGAACCGAGGTCACTGTTAATGAAAATGATTATCATCAAGCCATGTCCAGCCCCGCGGCGCGCCCGCTCCCCGTCACCGTCCTCTCCGGATTCCTCGGCGCGGGGAAGACCACACTGCTCAACCACATCCTGGCCAACCGGGAGGGACGGCGGGTGGCGGTGATCGTCAACGACATGAGCGAGGTGAACGTCGACGCCGCGCTGATCGCCGCCGGCGGCCATCTCGGCCGCACCGAGGAGCGGCTCGTCGAACTGACCAACGGGTGCATCTGCTGCACCCTGCGGGAAGACCTCGTCGAAGCGGTCGGCGAGCTGGCCCGGCAGCAGCGGTTCGACCAGCTGGTGATCGAGTCGACGGGCATCTCCGAACCCATGCCGGTGGCCGCCACGTTCAGCTGGGAGTTCGACGACGGCTTCAGCCTCGCCCGCGTGGCGCGGCTGGACACCCTGGTCACCGTCGTCGACACCTCCACGTTCCTCTCCGAGATCGCCAAGGGTGAGGCGCTGGCCGACCGCGACATGACCGCGGGCGAAGGCGATGCCCGCAGCGTCGCGGACCTCCTCGTCGACCAGGTCGAGTTCGCCGACGTGATCCTGCTCAACAAGACCGACCTGGTGCCGCCCGCGCGGCTCGGCGCGGTGGAGACCGTCGTGCGGCGGCTCAACCCGACCGCCAAGATCCTGCACACGCAGCGCGGCGTCGTCGACATCGGCGAGGTCCTCGACACCGGACTCTTCGACCCGGTCGCCGCGGCGGAGGCGCCCGGCTGGGACGAGGAGATCGCCGACGGCCACACCCCCGAGACCGAGGAGTACGGCATCGCTTCGATGACCTTCCGTGCCGACCGGCCGCTCCACCCGCAGCGGTTGTTCGACGCGCTCGACGAGGTGCGGGGCGTGTTGCGCAGCAAGGGGTTCTGCTGGATCGCGAGCAGGCCGGAGATCGCCGCGATCTGGTCACAGGCGGGGCCCAACCTGGTGATCGAGCCGGCCCAGTTCTGGTCGGCGACCGAGCTGCAGCCCGGCCAGGAGATCGTGCTGATCGGGGTGCGGCTCAACCGGGACCGGATCCAGGCGCTGCTGGTCTCTGCGCTGCTGACCGACGACGAGGTCGCCCTCGGAGCGCAGGGATGGGCGACGATGCCCGATCCGCTACCGGCCTGGGGAGTCACCCACAGCCACGCCCACTGAGCACCCGGGCCGGTCAGTTCATCCGGCCCGCCCTGGCGAGGTTCAGCTCGGCGCGCAGCCGCACCGGCAGCGTCTCGCGGGTCCAGCGGCCGGCGCGGATCCAGTCACACGCGGCCCGCACGTCGTCGCCCGTCACGACCGGGCCGATCCACTGCACCGCGGCCACCGGCACCCGCTCCGCGGTGCACGGCTGCAGCAGCAGCATCGGGCCGCCCGGGGAACGCGTCGCGCAGGTCAGCTCGCCGAGCAGGCATCGGGTGACCACCAGGATCGCGTGCGGGCACTGCGAGACCACGGCACGCAGTGCAGGCATCAGGCCGTCGTCGGGTGGGGTGCCACAGGCCGTGCAGACGGCGAGGGTGAAAGGCCGTCCGGTGGCCCGCTGTTCATCGGGAGCCGGCACGGCGACCGTAGCGGCGGTGGAACTTCTCGATCTGGCCCGCGCTGTCGGTATGGCGCTGCGTTCCCGTCCAGAACGGGTGGGAGTCCGCGGACACCTCGACCACGACGAGCGGATAGGTGTGGACGCCTTCGGGCGTCACCCACTCGGTGGTGCGCGACGACGTGATCGTCGACCGGGTCAGGAAGGCGGCGCCGGTGTTGGCGTCCTGGAACACCACGGGGTGGTAGTCGGGATGGATGCCGGTTTTCACGATCTGACTCCGTTCCGCGCACCCGTCAAGGCGCCGCTATCGACAATCGTTTCCAACAACGACGTTACCCGTTAGTGGAAACAATTTTCAATAACGATGCCGCGCGTCAGTGACCGACGGCCACCGGCCGGGTGGCGTCCGAAGACCACTGCGACCACGAACCGGGGAACAGCTCAGCCTCGACGCCCGCGGCACGCAACGCCGCGATGGTCACCGCGGCGGTGACCCCGGATCCGCAGTACACGCCGACTCCGGGAGCCACTGTGGCGCCGTGCGATTCGAAGATCCCGGTGAGGTCCGCCGTCGGCAGGAAGGTGCCGTCGGCGGCGAGCGCGGCCGTGCTCGGCGCGTTGCGCGCGCCCGGGATGTGGCCGGCCACCGGGTCGACGGGTTCGACCTCACCGCGGAAGCGTTCGGGGGCACGGGCGTCGAGAAGCACGCCGCCGTAGCCGGCGACGTCGTCGGCGGTCAGCGTGGGGAGCGCGCCTGCGTACAGATCGTCGTACGCGACGCTGACGTCGCCGAGAGCCGGGGTGACCGCGCCCGGTTCGACGGCGCCGCCCGCCCGCCGCCACGCAGCGAACCCGCCGTCGAGGATCCGGACCCCGGAGATGCCTGCCGCGCTCAGCACCCACCACGCCCGGGCCGACCCCGCGCGATTCCAGTCGTCGTAGACGACGGTCGGCACACCGTCGCGCACACCCCACCCGCGTGCCGCCGACTCGACGGCGCGGCCGGCAGGCAGTGGATGGCGGCCGCGACCGGTGACGGCGTGGTCGGACAGCTCGTCCTCGAGCGAGACGTACACCGCTCCGGGCAGATGACCGCGCAGGTAGGCGTCGCGGCCGTCGGGTTCGGTGAGCTGCCAGCGCACGTCGAGCAGGGTGACCGGCCGCCCGTCGGCGAGCAGGCGGAGCAGTTCGTCGGCGGTGATGAGGACGTCGGCACGGGCCACTTCTCGATGGTGCCATCCCTAAGCTGGGCCGGTGACCGACCATGCGTTCAGCGCCGCCGAGCGGCGCGCCGTCTACCGGGTGATCGCCGAGCGGCGCGACATGCGCCGGTTCGTGGCGGGCGCGACGCTCGACGAGGAGGTGCTCGGGCGGCTGCTGCAGGCGGCGCACGCCGCGCCCAGCGTGGGGCTGATGCAGCCGTGGCGCTTCATCCGTATCACCGACGGTGGACTGCGGCGCCGCATCCACGCACTGGTCGACGAGGAGCGGCTGCGGACCGCCGAGGCGCTCGGCCCCCGCGCGGCGGAGTTCCTGGCGCTGAAGGTCGAGGGCATCCTCGAGTGCGCCGAACTGCTGGTCGTTGCACTGGGCGACGACCGGGCGCGGCACGTGTTCGGCAGGCGCACCCTGCCGCAGATGGACCTCGCCTCGGTGTCGTGTGCGATCCAGAACCTGTGGCTGGCCGCCCGTGCCGAAGGCCTCGGCATGGGCTGGGTGTCGATCTTCGACCCGGACCGCCTCGGCGCGCTGCTCGGCCTGCCCGACGAGGCGCAGGCGGTGGCGGTGCTGTGCCTCGGCCCGGTGCCCGAGTTCCCCGACCGGCCCGCGCTCGAACTCGACCAGTGGACGCACGGTCGCCCACTGGCCGAGTTCGTCAGCGAGAACGCATGGCCCGCGGTAACACTCAGTGATCGTCTCGGGCCGGCCGCGCCGCACTAGGCTGGCGTCATGCCAACGGCTCGTGCCGATATGTCCGTCGACCTCAACGCCGACCTCGGTGAGGGCTTCGGGATCTGGGACCTCGGCGACGACGACGCGATGCTGGACATCGTCACCAGCGCCAACGTCGCCTGCGGCTTCCACGCCGGCGACCCGGCCCGGCTGGCGAGGGTCTGCCGGGCCGCCGCGGAGCGCGGCGTCCGGATCGGCGCGCAGGTGAGCTACCGCGACCTCGCAGGCTTCGGCCGCCGCTTCATCGACGCCACCGCCGAGGACCTCACCGGGGACGTGATGTACCAGATCGGTGCGCTGCAGGCGCTCGCCCATGCCGCAGGGTCACGGGTGTCCTACGTCAAACCTCATGGTGCGCTGTACAACTCGATAGTCAGCCATCACGGCCAGGCCAGGGCGGTGGCGGCCGCGGTGCACGCCGTCGATCCGGGGTTGCCGGTGCTCGGTCTGTCCGGGTCGGCGTTCTTCGCCGCCGCCGGGGAGCTCGGACTGCGCACGGTGCCGGAGGCGTTCGCCGACCGGGCCTACCGTGCCGACGGTCAACTGGTGTCGCGCCGCGAACCCAACGCGGTGCTCGGTGACGTCGGTGAGATCGTCGAACGGGTGGTGTCGATGGTGACCGCCGGCCGCGTCGACGCGGTCGACGGGTCGACGATCCCGATCTCCGTCGCCTCGGTCTGCGTGCACGGCGACTCACCGGGCGCGGTGGAGATCGCCACCGCGGTGCGGCGTCGCCTCACCGACGACGGCATCACCGTCGCACCGTTCACCGCCTAGCCGACCGTCTCCCGGTTGGCGCCCGCCACGACGGAACCGAGCAGACCCGGCAGCGCCGCATCCACCTCCTCGATCCGCAGTCGCTGGCAGGTGTGCCCGTCGAGAACGAGTCGCTCCGTGAGCCCCGCTTCGCGCAGGATCCGGAAATGGTGAGCGGCCGTCGACTTGTTGATGCCGTCGTAGAGCCCGCCGCACGCAACCGGAACGCCGGCGTTGAACAGCCGGCGCACCATCTCCAGCCGCACCGGGTCGCCGATGGCGCCGAGCACCTGCTGCACGGACGCGACCGGGTGGGTCGGGTAGGCGGCGGTTGGCGGTGTCATGTGTCCTTTGCCACGCGAAGTTTGATGAGGATCGAACCTAACGTACTCTCAGTTGAAGTTCGATGCCTGTCAAACCAATCATCGGGAGGGAACGGAGTGGTCGCGATCGAGCCTCCGCACGTCGACACCCAGCGCTGGGCGTACCCGCTGCTGCTGGTGCTCAGCGGTGTGGCGCTCGGCGTCTCGGGACTGCCCGCCCCGCTGTACGGCATCTACGAGTCCGCCTGGCACCTCTCGCCGCTGGCCACCACCGTCGTGTTCGGGGTCTATGCCGTCGCCGCGCTGGCCGCCGTGCTGGTGTCCGGCCGCATCTCCGACGTGGTGGGCCGCAAACCCGTCCTCGTCGGCGCACTGATCGCCCTGCTGGTCGGGCTCGGCGTCTTCCTGATCGCCGACAACATGGCGCTGCTGCTGGTGGCCCGCACGATCCACGGCGCGGCCGTCGGCTCCATCGTCGTCGCGGGCGCCGCCGCACTGCTCGATCTGCGGCCCCATCACGGCGTGCGCTCCGGCCAGCTGAGCGGGGTGAGCTTCAACATCGGCATGACCATCGCCATCGTCGGCTCCGCACTGCTGGCCCAGTACGCGCCGCACCCCCTGCGCACCCCGTATGCGGTGGTGGCCGTCCTGTGCCTGATCGTCGGCGTCGGCCTACTGGCCCTGCGCGAGCCGCACCTCGCCCGCAGCAGCGGACCCATCCGGATCGCACGTCCCGCCGTGCCGGCCGAGATTCGCGCCGACTTCTGGTTCGCCGCCCTCGGCGTGATGGCGTCGTGGTCGGTGCTCGGCGTCCTGCTGTCCCTGTACCCGTCGCTGGCCGCCCGCCAGACCCACATCGACAACCTGGTGTTCGGCGGCGCCGTCGTCGGCACCACCGCCTTCGCCGCCGCGCTGGCCCAACTCTTCGCCACCCGGGTGCCCGCCCGCCGCGCGGCCGTCGTCGGAGACGTCGGCATGGCGGTCGCGCTGCTCGTCACGATCCCGGTGCTGATGTCGCACCAGTGGCAGCTGGTGTTCGTCGCGGCCGCTCTGCTCGGCGCCACCTTCGGGCTCGGCTTCGGCGGCTCGCTGCGCCACCTGTCGGACGTGGTGCCCGCCGACCGTCGCGGCGAGACCATGTCGGCGTACTACCTGCTGGCCTACACCGCGATGGCGGTGCCGACGCTGATGGCCGGTTGGGCCGCGACACGCTGGGACATCACCGCGGTGTTCCCGTGGTTCGCCGGCGCCGTCGCGGCGGCCTGCCTGACGGCCGCCGCATTCGGCCTCCGCAGCACCCGCGCCGCCGCCCGCGCCTGACGCGCCAGGAGCAGTACGCCTATTAGGCGGGCCCCATGGGCAGCAGCGCCATCTCCCGGGCGTTCTTGATCGCGATCGCCACCTGACGCTGCTGCTGCACGGTCAACCCGGTAACGCGGCGCGACCGGATCTTGCCGCGCTCACTGATGAACGTGCGCAACAGCGGGACGTCCTTGTAGTCGACGCGGGTCACCCCCGCGGCTTTGAGCGGATTACGTTTCTGCCGTTTGGTTTCGGGTACGGGCGCGCGGCGCTGCCTCGGCTTCTTCTTCGCCATGCTCACCAACTCGACTTCCGGATACCGGGCAGCTCGCCGCGGTGGGCGAGTTCGCGGACCCGTACCCGCGACAGCCCGAACTTGCGCAGGTGCCCGCGCGGGCGGCCGTCGACCGCGTCGCGGTTGCGCAGCCGGACCGGGCTGGCGTCGCGGGGCATCCGCTGCAACGCCTGTTGCGCGGCCACTCTCTCCTCGACGGTGCCGGCCCGGCGGATGATCTCCTTGAGCTCACGGCGCCGTTCGGCGTAGCGGGCCACCGTCGCCCGCCGCCGCTCGTTCTTGACGATCTTCGACGTCTTCTTGGCCATCAGCGCTCCTCCCTGAAGTCGACGTGACGGCGCACCACGGGGTCGTACTTCTTCATGACCAGCCGGTCCGGATCGTTGCGGCGGTTCTTGCGCGTCACATACGTGTAGCCGGAGCCCGCGGTCGAGCGCAGCTTGACGATCGGGCGGATCTCGTTGCGCGCCATCAGATCTTCTCGCCTCGCGCCCGGATGCGGGCGACCACGGCCTCGATGCCGTCGCGGTCGATGACCTTGATCCCCTTCGCGCTGACCGTCAGCGTGACCCGGCGGCCCTGCGAGGGCAGGAAATAGGTCTTGCGCTGGATGTTGGGGTTCCAGCGGCGCGGGCTGCGCCGGTGCGAGTGCGAGACCGTGTTGCCGAATCCCGGCTTGCGCCCGGTGACCTGACAATGCGCGGACATGTCGCCCTCCCTTCTCTACTAATGACAATCGTTTTCGACAAGCGTCGACGGAGACGGTAGCGTAACCGCCGGGTAAATGAAAACGATTGTCAACACGACGGAGGTGTGATGCGGACACCGGTGGTCGTCGTCGCCGGCCAGGGCTACGTCAACAAGGTGAGCGATCTGCTGCTGCAGACGCCTGGCACCGTCGCGGTGGTACACCGCTTCGACGGTCAGGTGGTGGTGCGCGCGGTCGCGATCCGGCGGGGCGACCAGGTCGAGCTGTCCGAGTGGCCGCTGGAGCTGACAGGGGGCTGTGTCGGCTGCACCGTCCGCAACGATCTGCTGTTGCTGCTGCGCAGGCTGCACCGTCGCAGTGACGTCGACCGCATTGTGGTGCAGCTGCAACCGTGGCTGGAACCCGAACCCGTCTGCTGGGCGATCGAGAACATCCCGGTGCACGTCGGGCCGGGCTACATCGACGGCCCGGCCGGTCGCGATGTCCGTATCGAATCCGTGGTGACCTGTGTGGATTCCGCGGACTGGCTCGAGCAGGCGCTCGGTGAGGACGAACTGGACGACAACCGCACGGTGGCCCAGGTGGTGGTCGGGCAGGCCGAGTTCGCCGACGTGCTGGTGCTCACCGCACCGGAACCGAGGACACTGGCGGTGCTGCGCAGGCTGGCGCCAAGGGCCCGGCTCACCGTCGGCACCGACCACGTCGAGACGGCGCTGGCCAACCTCGAGCCCGACGCCCGCCGCGGCCGCGAGCACAACCCCCACGACCCGCTGCTGGCCGGCGAACCACCGCTGCGCGCCGACGGCGACATCCGGCTCGTCGAGTTCACCGCGCGCCGCCCGTTCCACCCGCACCGGCTGCACCAGGCCATCGACGACCTGCTCGACGGCGTGGTGCGGGTGCGCGGGCGGGCGTGGCTCGCCAGCCAGCCCGACGCCGTGGTCTGGATCGAATCCGCCGGCGGCGGACTGCATGTCGGCCACGCCGGCGAGTGGCTGGCCGCGATGTCGGCCAACCAGCGCGCCTACGTCGCACCCGACCGCTCCGCGCTGGCCGCACTGCACTGGGACGACCGGTTCGGCGACCGCCACGTGTCGATGACCGCGCTGCTGTGCGGCGCCGACCCCGAAGTGATCACCCGCGCCCTCAACCGCGCCCTGCTCACCGACGACGAGCTCGCCCGTCCCGGCGAGTGGCCGTCGTACCCCGACCCGTTCGGCGACTGGCACGAGGATCCCTGCGACGACCTGGACGAGGACGCGGCCAAGGACCCCGCGGTCAACGACGGCCACGACGGTGGCCAGGGCGCGGCGCCGCTCTAGGGTGGGGCCATGCGCCTTCGCGCCGGCCGGCCCGACCTCGATGCCCACGCCCACCTCTTCGACGCGCCCGCCGCCGACGCCGACAGCCCGCTGACCGTCACGTGGGCCGGCGTCACCACCCTGCTGGTCGACGACGGCACGTCGGCGCTGATGACCGACGGCTTCTTCTCCCGGCCCGGCCTGCTGTCGGTCGGACTGGGCCGGATCGCGCCGTCACTGCCACGGGTGGACGGCTGCCTCGCCCGGCTCGGCGTGCAGCGGCTCGACGCCGTGCTGCCGGTGCACACCCACTTCGACCACGCGCTCGACTCCGCCCTGGTCGCCGAGCGCACCGGCGCCGCGTTGG
>NZ_JAUMSQ010000072.1:0-16992 GCF_030519285.1 Mycolicibacterium arseniciresistens | reverse complement strand
GGGCGGGAGCCGCGACGGGCGCGGGACGTACGGGAGCCTTGACGGGGGCCGCCGGGCGGTTGTTGCTGATGCGGACCGGGACGGGCTGATTGTTCGCGGGCGCCCTCACCACGGTCGGGACGGCGGCGACCGACGGAAGGGCCGGCGCCGCGGTCGGAGTCGCGGGCACGACGACCGCACCGGGTGTGACCGCGGGCGCCGGCGAATGCGGCTCGGTGTAGTACTGCGAGACGACCACGCCGAGGACGGCGAAGGCGCCGACGGCACCCGCGATCGCCGCGGCCACCACGCCGTTGGTGAACGCCGTGGACCGGCCCGGCCGGATCTGGTCATCGGCCGGCTCGGGGCCGTCGATCGGGCCCTGGAGGTCGGCGAGCGCGTTCGACCACGCCGAGGCCTGCGTGTGCTCCAGGGACAGCACGTCGAGGTCGGCGGACCTGAGCGTCTCGTGGTCGACCGCGCCGGTGTGTGCTGCGGTTTCGAGGTTGTCGGCGGCGTTCATCGGGTGCTCCTCTGTGGTCTCGTCCTCGGCCGTGTCGGCCGTCGTGGGACCAGTACAGAGGGGGACCGGGACTACCGATCCCAATTACTGCCGGCCGCTACTCCTCCGCGGCGATCCGCAACGCGGAGGCCGGGCAGAGTTTCACGGCCTCGCGTGCGTGGTCCTCCTCGCCGGCGGGCACCTCGTCGACGATCACCTCGACGATGCCGTCGTCGTCCTGGTCGAACACCGCGTCGGCGACCATGACGCAGTTCCCCGACGCGATGCACGCGTCCTGTTCGGCTTCGACCCTCATCCGCTCATCACCGCCCCTGTCACCAGCTCACTGCCAGCGACCGTAGTCCGTAGATGAAGTGGAACGACCGGAACTGCACATCCTCGAACGGCTCGGCGAGCGCGAGCCGCGGGAAGCGGCGCAGCAGCGCGGGGAAGGCGATCCGCATCTCCATCCGGGCCAGCGGTGCGCCGAGGCAGTGGTGCACGCCGTGGCCGAAGGCCAGATGCCCCATCGCGCCGCGGGAGATGTCGAGCTTCTCGGGTGCGTCGACGAAGTTCGGGTCCCGGTTGCCCGTCGGCAGTGACACGAACACCAGCTGGCCCGCCGGGATGGGCACCCCGGCCACCTCGACGTCGGTGGTGGTGATGCGGGGGATCGCGCTGTGCACGATGGAGAGCCAGCGCAGCAGCTCCTCGACCGCGGGCGCCACCGCATCGGGATCGTCGCGCACCGCCGCCAGCTGGTCGGGGTGCCGCAGCATCGCGAGGGTGCCGAGGCCGAGCATGTTCGACGTGGTCTCGTGTCCCGCCAGCAGCAGCAGGCTGGCCACGCCGACGAGTTCGTCGTCGGTCAGTTCAACGCCGTGCTCGCGCACCATCATGCCGAGGATGTCGTCGCCGGGCTCCACCCGCGCCCGGGTGACCAGCGATTGCATGTAGTCGCGGCTCTGCCGCTGCAGCTCGAACCGGTCGGGGATCGGGATGGACAGGTCCAGCTGGCGTGCCGACCGGCGCTGGAAGTCGGCGCGGTCCTCGTACGGCACGCCCAGCAGCTCGCAGATCACCAGCGACGGGATCGGCAGCGCGAAGCCCTCGACGAGATCCGCTGGGGCGCCGGTCTTTTCCATCGCGTCGAGGTGCTCGTCGACGATGGCCACGATCCGGGGTTCGAGCCGCTTCATCCGCCGGATGGTGAATTCGGGGGTGAGCATCCGGCGCAGCCGCTGGTGGTCGGGCGGGTCGAGGCCGAGCAGGTTCCCCGACCGGTTGCGCCGCTGTTCGTCCTCCGAGAGCACCGGGGCGCCCGGGATCACGAAGCCGGGCGGTCGCCCGTTGGAGAAGCGCTGGTGATCCGACAGCACCGCCTTGGCGTCCTCGTGGCGGGTGACCAGGTAGACGTCCATGCCGAAGGCGCTCTTGGCGATCCGTACACCCGTCGACTCGCGGATCTCGCGCAGTTCGGGGGTGGGATCGAAGTCGTTGCGGCGCATGTGCAACGGCGGCAGCGGTTCGGCCTCGACGTCGGTCATGTCACGACGCTACCCGCGTGCGAGGAAGTCCCCGGTCAGCGTGTTGACGAGCGGCGGGTTCTCCAGTGCCGCGAGGTGGGCGACGCCGTCGAGCACGACGAACGAGGCACCCGGGATGGCGTCGGCCATGGCGGCGGTCTCGGGAATCGGGAACGTGGCGTCCTCGGCGCCGGCGACCACCAGCACCGGAGTCCTGACGCCGGCCAGCAGCGCGCGCTGATCCGGGCGCAGCGGCACCACCGAGCGCACCGCCCACCGGGCCGAGTCGACGTCGACGCGCTGGACGGCGTCGCGCACGTAGGCGACCACGTCCGGGCGGGTCCGCATTGTGGTGGGACCGAGGAACGCCTTGAGCACCGACCGGGTCAGCGGCGGCCGGATGCCGCGCAGCAGTCCCGCCATTCGCAGCAGCAGCCCGTATTCGAGCCGCTGCCTGCGGCCTGCGGCCGAGGCCGTGCAGTTCATCAGCACCGCCCGTCCGATCCGGTCGCGATGGCGGGCGGCGAACGTGGCGCCGATCATCCCGCCCCACGAGTTGCCGACGAAGTGTGCCCTCGGCACCCCGAGTGCGTCGAGGATGTCGACGACGCAGCGCGCGCAGTCCTCGAACGAGAATGTCGCCGTGAGCTTTTCGCTCCCGCCGTGGCCGGGCGGGTCGACCAGCACGACGCGGTGCCCGGAGCCGAAGTGCGCCGCCTGAGCCGACCACATCTCGCCGGTCATCAGCAGGCTGGGCCAGAACACGATGGTGTCGCCGGTCTGCGCGCCGCCGACCGTCGTTCTCAGCCGGCCGAGTGCGGTGTCGATCAGGCGTTCCTGCACGACTTGTGACGCTAGCGGTCCGGCCGCAGCGCCGGCCACCAGATGCGCGGTCCGATCAGGGTGAACAACGCGGGGATGATCACGGTGCGCACCAGGAACGTGTCCAGCAGGATGCCGAGTCCGACGATGATGCCGACCTGGGTGAGCACGATCAGCGGCAGCACGCCCAGCACGCAGAACACCGCGGCCAGCACGATGCCCGCGCTGGTGATGACGGCGCCGGTCGCGGACACCGCGCGCACGATGCCCTGCCGGGTGCCGTGTTCGGGTGTCTCCTCGCGGGCGCGGGTGACGAGGAAGATCGTGTAGTCGACGCCGAGCGCCACCAGGAACAGGAACGCGAACAGCGGCGTCGAGTTGTCGAGCGCGGGGAAGCCGAACAGGTGCACGCTGGCCCAGCCGCCGAGGCCGATCGCCGCGAGTGCCGACAGCACGGTCACCGCCACCAGGACCAGCGGCGCCAGTGCGGAACGCAGCAGCGCGTACAGCACGAGCAGGACGACCGCGAGGATCGCCGGGATCACCACCAGGCGGTCGCGGGCGGCGGCGGCGCCGATGTCGCGGGCCTGCGCGTCCGATCCGCCGACCAGCGCTGCCGGATCCGCCTCGTGCACCGACGTCCGTAGGCGGTCGACGATGTCGAAGGCCCGGTCCGACGCGGGCTCGGCGTCGAGCACCACCGACCACTGGGTGAGACCCGAGGGCGACTGCCCCGCCGGGTTCGCCGAGACCACGCCGTCGGTATCGTCGATGGCCCGCTGGATCGCCGCGGCCTGCGACGTCGGCCCGATCACCCGGGTGGGGTCGGTGAGGCCGCCGGGGAAGTGGTCGGCCAATCGCTCGTAGCCGGTGACCGATTCGGCCTGCACCCGGAACTGCTCGGTCTGCGAGAGTCCGAGCGGGGTGCTCAGCAGGCCGGTGCACAGCAGCGCCAGCGCGGCGATCGACACCACGGCGACGCGACCAGGGCGGCGCGCCACCGCGTCGGCGATCCGGTGCCAGACCCCGCTGTCGGTGAGCGGTGTCGCGCCCGTGCGGGGGATGAACGGCCAGAACAGCCGCTTGCCGAACAGGCGCAGCAGCGGCGGCAGCACCAGCAGCACGAACACCGCGGCGACCACCAGGCCGGACGCTGCCTGCACGCCGAGGCTGCGGGTGCTCGGTGCGGACGCGAACACCAGCGTCAGCAGTGCCAGCACCACCGTGGCGTTGCTCGCGACGATCGCCGGGCCCGCGCTGCGCACCGCGACCCGCAGCGCGTTGCGGTGGTCCTCTTCGCGGCCGAGTTCCTCGCGGTAGCGCGAGATCAGCAGCAGCGCATAGTTCGTCCCCGCGCCGAACACCAGCACACTGGTGATGCCGGAGGTCGAGCCGTCCGGGCTCATGCCGAGGGCTTCGGCGACGGCGGTGCCCGCCACGGCGGCCACCCGGTCGGCGAAGCCGATCACGGCGAGGGGCACCAGGAACAGCACCGGCGACCGGTAGGTGACGATCAGCAGGACGGCCACCACCGCCGCGGTCACCGCGAGCAGGGTGACGTTCGCGCCGGCGAAGGAGTTGGCGATGTCGGCGCCGAACGCCGGGCCGCCGGTCACCTCGGCCCGCAGGTCGGCGGGCAGACCGTCGGTGGCGGCGGTCCGCAGGCCCTTCACGGCGTCGTTGAGGGCGAAGCCGGACAGCTCGCCGCTCAGCGGCACGGTGGTCACCGCGGCCTGGTCGTCATCGGAGATCACCACGGGCGGGCCTGCGGCGCCCCCGGTTTCGGCGACGGCCAGCATGCGCTGGCGCGCCTGTCCGGCGGCGTCGATGTCCGCGGGCGTCAGGGCGGTTCCGTCGGCGCGGGTGACGACGAGGACGGCAGGCACCTGGTCGCCGTCGGGGAATTCGGTGCGCAGGGCGGTGACGCGTGCCGACTCCGCGTCGGACGGCACGGACACGGGCGACTGGCTGCCGGAGTCCCCGCTGCCGACGAGGCCGAGCAGCGCACCGGAGAGCGCGACGACGATGAGGGCGAGCACCCAGGAGAAGCGGCCGGACATCCTTCGAATATTTCAGATACTTAACTATTAATCAAGTGAACGAACAACCGCTACGCTGTCGGGGTGGACCGGGCGGAGCTGGAGGCGGTGATCGCCGCGGATGTGCGGGCGCTCACCGCGGAGTCCGAACGCGTCGGCCGGCTGTTCGCGGCGCGGCACGACGTCTCGGTGAACGACTTCCGCGCCCTTCTGCACGTCATGGTGGCCGACACGGCGGGCACGCCGCTGACCGCGGGCGAACTGCGGCACCGGATGGGAATGTCCGGAGCGGCCATCACCTACCTGGTCGAGCGGATGATCGCGTCGGGCCACCTCGAGCGCGAGTCGGACCCGACGGACCGGCGCAAGGTGATGCTGCGGGTGGCCGACCACGGCATGGCGGTGGCGAAGGGGTTCTTCACGCCGCTGGCCGACCACAGCCACCGCGCGATGGCCGGCCTCTCCGACCGGGACCTCGCCGCCGCGCACCGCACCTTCGCCGCTGTGCTCGAGGCGATGCTGGCCTTCCAGCGCGAGGTGGACGGCTAGGTCGTGAGCCGCGGCTCGCGCAGCCGGGCCGGGGTCAGGATGCGCGGGCCGGATTCGGTGATCGCGATGGTGTGCTCGGAGTGCGCCGCGTTCGACCCGTCCGCCGAGCGCAGCGTCCAGCCGTCGGCGTCGATGGCCAGGCGGTCGCTGCCTCGTGCCCACCACGGCTCGAGTGCGAAGGTCATGCCCGGCCGCAGCAGCAGGCCGCGGCCGGGGCGTCCCCGGTTGGGGATGTGGGGGTCCTCGTGCATCGTGCGACCCAGGCCGTGCCCGCCGAATTCGACGTTGACTCGGTAGCCGGCGTCGGCGGCGACGCGGCCGATCGCGGCGGAGATGTCACCGAGCCGGCCGCCGGGCACCGCTGCCGCGACGCCTGCGTCGAGGGCGCGCCGCGTCGACTCGATCAGCGCTGTGTCGGCGGCGTCGGCACTGTCACCGACGATGACCGTGACTGCGGCGTCGGCCACCCACCCGTCGATCGACACCGCGAAGTCCAGGCTCAAGACATCGCCGTCACGGAGCACGTAGTCGTGCGGCATGCCGTGCAGGACGGCGTCGTTGACCGAGAGGCAGATGACGTTGCGGAACGGCCCGCGGCCGAACGACGGCGCGTAATCCCAGTAGCACGACGTGGCGCCGCGCTCGGCGACCAGTGCGCGGGCACGGTGCTCGAGATGCATGAGGTTCATCCCGGGTTCCGCCTCGGCCGCCAGCGTCGCCAACGTCTGCGCAACGAAGTCACCCGTCACCGCCATCTTGTCGATCTCCTGGGCGGTCTTCAGTTCGATCACGTCCGTGCCTCCGTGCGAGTGTCGGTATTTTTATACCGTCACGACGGTACCAGCTCCGGTATTTGAATACCGGCTATGCTGACGTCCATGGTGCGCGTACCGCTGAGCCCGGAGCAGGTGAAGGCCGGACAACGCCTCGGTGCGCTGATGAGGACGGCCCGCGCCGGACGCGACCCCGAGACGATCGCGCGCGACGCCGGCATCTCACCCGAGACGCTGCGCAAGATCGAGGTCGGGAGAATGCCAAGCCCCAGCTTCGGCACGGTGATCGGGCTCTGCAATGCCCTCGGCCTGCCGCTGCAGGACGCCGTCGACGCCTGGCACGGGGCCGACGACCACCAGCTGGCCATCTAGAGCGCGAAGCGCCCCGCGAATCCACGCAGCGGCACATCGGCGCTGGTGAGCAGTCCCGGCGGCGCGGCGACCACCGAGCGGATCGCGTTGAGTGCGGGCAGGCCGGTGACGGTCATGCCGATCGACGCGAAGTTCTCCGGATTCGACAGGTCGACACCGGGTTTGGGGAAGATCATGTGCTTGTTGTAGACGCACGGATCGCCCTTGATCTGAGTGATGTAGCAGCCCTTGATGTCCCAGCTCGGGTCCGTGTGCGGGGTCATCTGCCACTCCAGGTGGGTCTCCACCCGCGGCACGCCGTCTACCATGCCCTGGTACTTGATGTAGTTGCCGCCGAGTGACCCCTTCGGCAGTTGGTACCAGCCGAGGTCGACGTCCTTGGTGCAGGCGCCGAGTTCGTAGCTGAACGACACCTCGTCGAGTTCGAGGCCGAAGCAGTCGGCCATCATCAGCACGCTGTCGGCGAAGACCCGGGTGTACTTCTCCAGCTTGCACGGAATCGACGGATCGTCCACGGGCAGGCCGTAACCGACCTCGATCCAGGTGTCCTTGGAGTGGTGGCAGGACACGTCGACAGATTCGATCGTGGTGACGTTCTCGATCTCGGCGACGTCGGCCGAGCAGGCCACTCCGAGGATCTGGTTGACGCCGGGGTTCATGCCGGTGCCGTAGAACGTCGAACCGCCCTTCGCGCAGGCCTCCGAGAGCAGTTGCGTCACCGGCTTTCCCGACTGGTGCGGGTGATTGGTGTCCCGGTGCCAGCCCGTGATCCAGTCGGCGGTGGTGACGATGTCGATGCCGGCCTCGAGCACCGCGACGTAGAGATCCTCGTCGGGGAACACGCCGTGGAAGGTGAGCACATCGGGCTCGGCGGCGATGATCTCGTCCACCGTCCCGGTCGCGGTGACCCCGATCGGGTCGATCCCGGCGATCTCCCCGGCGTCGCGACCCACCTTCTCCGGTGTGTAGCAGTGCAGCCCGACCAATTCGAGGTCGGTGCGGTGCTGCAGCCGGCGGATCATCTCGGAACCGACGTTGCCCGTCGCCACCTGGAACACGCGGATCGGTGAAGTCATGTCGTGCAACCCTTCTCGGTCATCGAGGCGAGGTCCGCGGCACTGCCGCCGCGGCCGTCGGGATAGAACTGCATCGCCCACTTGCGGATCGCGGTGAATCCCTCGTACTCGGCGGTGGCCAGCGCGGGGGGATCGGAATAGCGTTGGTGCGACCAGATGTGGATGTCCTGGGCGAACTGGCGGATCACCTCGTCGCCGAACGCCTCGGCCTTGACGCGGGCCCGCTCGGAATCCCGCACAGGCTTGCCCGGCCTGCCGATGTAGACCATGAACCGGACGTCGGAGGTCGAGTCGTCGACCGGGGTGACGGCCGAGATGGTGCGGTTGTCGACCATGCCCCAGCTCTTGGTCACCGCGATGCCCAGCCCGCCGTTGATCGCCTCGACCCCGCTGCGCACGTCGTCGATCGACTGCTGGTCGTCGCCTTCGAAGGTGATCGTGAAGTCCACGTAGGACACCGGTTCGGCGAAGTCGTGGCGGGTGAACACCGGAACGATCGGCGTCTCGTGCACGTACTTGAAGTGCGCGAAGTCGACCCCGTTCTCGAGCACGTACTGCGGGTGCATCTCCAGCCCCTGCCGGAACAACCGCTGCTGCGGGAAGTAGTCGGCGGCGCTGCTGCCGTCGGCGAAGGAGGCGAACACGTCGGGGGCCTCGAAGAACGGCTCCCGGCCCTCGGCGTCGTGCCAGATGTAGACGGCCTCGTTGCGTTCGGTCACCGGGTAGGTCCGCATGCGGCGGCCGCGGTTGGGCCGGTCCTGGTACGGGATGCACACGTTGCGTCCGTCGGCGTTCCACTGCCAGCCGTGGAACGGGCACTGGATCACCTCGCCGACGACATGGCCGCCGAAGCCGAGGTGGGCGCCGAGGTGCTCGCAGTAGGCGTTCATCACGACCACCCGGCCGGTCTCCGAGCGCCAGGCGACCATGTCCTCGCCGAAGTACCGCATGGTGTGTACGTCGCCGACGCCGACCTCGTCGGACCAGGCCACCTGGAACCAGCCCGTCGGCTTCATCGAGAGCGGCGGTTTCGCCATGTGGACAAGAATCACAGAGGGCTCTACGATTCGTCAAGTGTCGGTATCGCGGACCGAGAGTCCCCGGCGAACCAACCGTCGTGGCCAGGCAACCCGCGACGGCATGCTGGACGCCGCGCTGCGCGCCCTCGCCACCGGCGACACGTCCGCAGCGTCCGGGAACCGCATCGCCAAGGACGCGGGCGCGACGTGGGGCGCGGTCAAATACCAGTTCGGCGACATCGACGGGCTCTGGGCGGCCGTGCTGCGCCGCACCGCCGAGCGCCGCGGCAGGCTCCCGTCCGGGGCGACCCCCGGCGCCCCCCTGCGCGAACGCGTCAGCGCCATCATCGACCTGCTCTTCGACGGCCTGTCCGCCCCGGACTCCCGCGCGATCGAGACGCTGCGCGCCGCGCTGCCCCGCGACGGCGCCGAGCTGGAACGGCTCTACCCGCAGACCGCGGCGGAACTGCAGTCCTGGGGACGCGGCTGGATCGAGGCCTGCCAGGCGGCGTTCGCCGACGTCGACGTCGACCCCGAGCGCATCCGCGAGGTGGCGTCGTTCATTCCCGGCGCGATGCGCGGCCTGGTCTCCGAACGCCAGCTCGGGTCGTACTACGACCTCGACGTCGCACGGCGCGGCCTGACCAACGCGATCGTCGCCTACCTCGAACCGCCGGCCTAGCGACGGTTGAGCGTCGCCTCCTCCAGGTCCAGCCCGCGCAGCACAGACCGCAGCACCTCGTCGTCGATGCGTCCGGCGTCGCGCTCGGCGATGAACGTCTCGCGCTCGGCGGCCAGCATCTCCAGCCGCATCCGCCGGAACGCCGACGCCGGGCTCTCGCCGATGTCCTCGTCATCGCGGCCGAGATGCTCCCACGCCGAGTTCGCCCTGCGGTTGTTCCAGCCCCTGAGCACCTCGGCGGCGCGGTCGTGCACGTCCGAGCCGGGCTTCTGCTCGGCCATCAGCTCGTCGAGCCGGTCGGCCGCTGCCTGTGCCGCCTTGGACTGGGCGGCGGCCGCCGCCAGCGCGTCGCGGTGGGCTTCGTCGCCCTGCACCCCGAGAACCCGGATCAGCCACGGCAGCGTCAGGCCGTGCAGCAGCAGCGTGCCGACCACCACGACGAAGGTGAGGAAGACCAGCTGCGGGCGGCCGGGGAATTCCGCCCCGGACATCGTGGTCATGGGGACGCCGAAGGCGGCCGCCAGCGACACCACGCCGCGCATCCCGGCCCACGCGACGACGAACACCTGAGCGGGCGTGGGCTCCGGCTCGCTGCTCCGGATGCGCGGTGACACCCAGCGCGGCACATAGGCGAACAGGAAGACCCACACCAGGCGCACCACCAGCACCGTCCCGAACACCGCCGCCGACGCGATCACCAGCGTGCGGGCCGAGATGCCGGTCAGCTCGCCGACGACCTTCGGCAGCTGCAGCCCGATCAGCAGGAAGGCGAACGACTCGAGCACCAGCTGCGCGGCCCGCCACACCGCGTCGTCCTGCAGCCGGGTCGCATAGCTCGCACGGATGGAGCGCTGCCCGGAGATCAGGGCGGCCACCACCACCGCGATCACCCCCGACCCGTGCACCTCCTCGGCCAGCAGGTAGATCGTGAACGGCGCGACCAGGCCGATCGCACTCTCCACCACCGGGTCGTTCAGCCGGGCGCGGATGCCGACGATCAGCGCGCCGAGCAGGCCGCCGACCAGCACCCCGCCGACGGCGGCCAGTGCGAAGGTGCCCAGGCCGTCGCGCCAGCTCACCGCCGTGCCGACCGCCGCGCCGAGGGCCACCTTGTACGCGGTCAGCGCGGTGGCGTCGTTGAGCAGGCTCTCGCCGCCCAGCAGCGTCATGGTCTGCCGGGGCAACCCGAGGCGCCGGCCCACCGCGGTGGCCGACACCGCGTCGGGCGGCGCGACGATGGCGCCGAGTGTCAATGCGGCAGCCACGGTCAGCTCAGGAACCGTATGGAAGGCGACGAAGCCGACCGCGAACGTGGTGGCCAACGGCAGCCCGACGGCCAGTAGCCCGATCGGCCGGACGTTCCTGCGCAGCGCCACCGAACTGCTCTCCAGCCCCGCCGACCACAGCAGCGGCGGCAGGATCACGAAGAGCACCAGCTCCGGATCGAGCTGGATGTCCGGCAGGCCCGGGATGAGACCGACTCCGAGGCCGGCCACCACGAGCGCCAGCGGGGCCGACACGTCCAGTCGGCGGGCCACCGCGGCCAGCAGCAGCGATATCACCAGCACCGCCAGCAGCACGGCATTCACGTCGCGACCTCCGAATATTTGCGTCCGTATCGTTGTCCAGCATGCTTGGCAGAACATGTTGAGGAGATCACGATCCCGCGACCGCGGGCACACCGCTCGCTCGGGCTCGCGCTCCACGCCGCTGTGCGAGCACCTGGCCGCCGACGAGTCGGCGCACGTGCCGCCGGCGTCGAGCCGCTGCCAGGGCTGCGCCGCGCTCGGCGAGACGCTGTGGGCGCACCTGCGGGTGTGCGTGACCTGTGGCCACGTCGGCTGCTGCGACTCCAGCCCGCACCAGCACGCCACCGAGCACCACCGCGCCACCGGCCATCCCGTGATGCGTTCGGCCGAGCCGGGGGAGACCTGGCGGTGGTGTTACGTCGACTCGTGTCTGGGCTGAGCCCGTCGCGCCGCGGACCGATCTGGCAGGCTTGACAGGCGATGACTGAATCACTCGAAGGCGAATCGACAAGCGAGCCCGTCACGCCGGTGGAAGGCGTCGAGCTCGAGGCGTCGTCGCAGCAGGTCACCGCCGACGGGCCCGCGGACCACCGGGCGACGGTGATGCTGCTGGGTTCCGGTGAGCTCAGCCGGGAGCTGGCGCTGGCGTTCCAGCGGCTGGGCGCCGTCGTGATCGCCGTCGACCGGCACTACGGCGCGGCGCACGGCGTGGCGGACCGCTCGGCGGTGGTGAAGATGAACGACGCCGAGGAACTCACCGCGCTGATCGGCCGGGAGAACCCGCGCTACGTGGTCGCCGAATCCGGCGTCATCGCCACCGACGCGCTGCTGGCGGTCGCCGAGCGCGACGACGTCGAGGTGTTCCCCACTCCGCGCAGCACCCGGCTGGCGCTGGACCGCGAGGGCATGCGCCGGTTGGCCTCCGACGAACTCGGCCTGCCGACCGCTCCGTTCTGGTTCGCCGGTTCGGTCGAGGAACTCGGCGCGGTGGCCGAGCACGCGGGCTTCCCGCTGGTGGTCAAGCCGGTGTCAGGGGTGCTGCGCGACGGTCAGTCGGTGCTGCTGCGCCCCGAGGACGTCGAGCCGGCGTGGCAGCGGGCCATCGCCGCGGGACGCATCGCGCACAGCCGCGTGATGGCCGAGACCGTGGTCGAGGTCGACTACGAGGTCACCCTGCTCACCGTGCGCACCACAGGGCCCACGGGGCCGGCGCTGACGTTCTGCGAGCCGATCGGACACCGCCAGGGTGACGGCGACGAGGTGCTCGAGGTCTGGCAGCCCCAGCAGATGAACCCTGCCGCGCTGGACGCGGCGAAATCGATCGCGGCGCGGATCGTCAACTCACTCGGCGGACGCGGGGTGTTCGCCGTCGAGCTGCTGGTCCGCGGCGACGAGGTCTACTTCTCCGACGTCCGGAGCCGGCCCCACGACACCGGCATGGTGACGCTGCGCTCGCAACGGCTGTCGGTGTTCGAGCTGCACGCGCGGGCGATCCTCGGCCTGGCCGTCGACACGATCATGATCTCGCCCGGTGCGGCGGAGATCCGGTACGGCGGCGCGGAGGCGCCGGTGACCGAACCCGCCGCAGCCGACGTCACCGCCGTGCTGTCCGAGGCGCTGGAAACCCAGGAGAGCGACGTGCGGCTGTTCGGCCGCCCCGACGAGACCGAGGACCGCCGCCGGCTGGGCGTCGCGCTGGCCACCGCACCCGACGTGATCATCGCGCGGGACCGGGCGCGCCGGGTCGGCGCCGCGCTGCGCAAGCTCTGGTGATGGCGAAGCCCACCGACCCTGCAGGAGCGGACGGCGAACCCGACCGCGACCGGCCCACGGTCGCGCCGTTCATGGGGGCACTGGCAATCATTGTCCTCGTGGTGATCACAATCGGGCTGGTCAACCTGTTCGAGGGCGACCCGGAGCTGACCCCCGAGCAGCAGGTCGCCCGCGCGGCCGTCGCGCAGAACGACGCCCTGCAGCGGGAGGCCTACCCCGACTTCCGCGCCAACACCTGCACCGCCCAGCAGGGCGATGAGACCGAATTCCTTGCCCGCCACCGTGACTCGAAGGACAAGAAGGGCCCGCGCTTCGTCGACGACGTCACCGGTATGGCCGTCGACGGGGACCGCGCAACCGCGACGGTGACCTACTACTTCGAGAAGGCGCCGGACACCAAGACCGAGGTCCCGACCACCTTCGAGCGGCAGGACGGCACCTGGAAGGTCTGTTCGACCGGTCCCAGCTAGATATGGGAGACTCGCGGCCGTGAGCTACGCCGGAGACATCACGCCTGAGGAGGCGTGGAAGGTCCTCAACGACAACCCCGACGCGGTGCTGGTGGACTGTCGCACCGACGCGGAGTGGAAGTTCGTCGGCGTGCCCGATCTGTCGTCACTGCAGCGCGACGTGATCTTCATCGAGTGGAACCGCGTCGACGGCTCGCACAACGACGCCTTCGTCGCCGACCTGCAGTCGGCCGGGGTGTCCGGCGAGCGGCCGGTGGTGTTCCTGTGCCGGTCCGGCAACCGGTCCATCGGCGCCGCCGAGGCCGCCACCGAGGCCGGCATCGGCCCGTCGTACAACGTGCTCGACGGCTTCGAGGGCAACCTCGACGAGCATCGCCGGCGCGGGAGCACCGGCTGGAAGGCCGTCGGCCTGCCCTGGGTCCAGTCGTGAGCTCGCCCGACCCCCAGGACGCGGTCCCGTCCGTCCGCATCCCCGCGCCCCTGCCCGACGGCGTCAGCCAGGCCACCATCGGGGTGCGCGGCGGCCTGCTCCGGTCGGGCTTCGACGAGACCGCCGAGGCGCTCTACCTCACGTCCGGCTACGTCTACGACAGCGCCGCGTCCGCAGAGAAGGCGTTCACCGGCGAGATCGACCGGTACGTGTACTCGCGGTACGGCAACCCGACCATCTCGATGTTCGAGGAGCGGCTGCGGCTCATCGAGGACGCGCCCGCGTGCTTCGCGACGGCCACCGGGATGGCGGCCGTGTTCACGTCGCTTGGCGCGCTGCTGGGCGCCGGTGACCGATTGGTGGCGGCCCGCAGCCTGTTCGGCTCGTGCTTCGTGGTGTGCAGTGAGATCCTGCCGCGCTGGGGCATCGAGACCGTGTTCGTCGACGGCGACGACCTCGCGCAGTGGGAGGAGGCGCTCTCGGTTCCCACCCAGGCGGTGTTCTTCGAGACGCCGTCCAATCCGATGCAGTCGCTGGTCGACATCGCCGCGGTGTCGGAGCTCGCGCACGCCGCGGGCGCGAAAGTGGTGCTGGACAACGTGTTCGCGACGCCGCTTCTGCAGCAGGGCTTCCCGCTTGGTGTGGACGTGGTGGTCTACTCGGGGACCAAGCACATCGACGGTCAGGGCCGGGTGCTCGGCGGGGCGATCCTGGGCGACAAGGAGTACATCGACGGCCCGGTGCAGAAGCTGATGCGCCACACCGGCCCGGCGATCAGCGCGTTCAACGCCTGGACCCTGCTCAAGGGGCTGGAGACGCTCGCGGTGCGGGTGGACTACTCCAACCGTTCCGCGCACCGCATCGCGGAGTTCCTCGAGCAGAACTCCTCGGTGTCGTGGGTGCGCTACCCGTTCCTGGAGTCCCATCCCCAGTACGACCTGGCCAAGCGGCAGATGACCGGCGGCGGCACCGTGGTCACCTTCGCACTCGACGCGCCCGAGGGCCGCGCCAAGGAGCGCGCGTTCGAGGTGCTCGACAAGCTGTCGCTGATCGACATCTCCAACAACCTGGGCGACGCGAAGTCGTTGATCACCCATCCGGCCACCACCACGCACCGGGCGATGGGCCCGGAGGGCCGGGCTGCCATCGGCCTCGGCGACGGGGTGGTGCGCGTCTCCGTCGGCCTCGAGGGCACCGAAGACCTGATCGCCGACCTGGACCGGGCGCTGGGCTGACGTGTCCCGGCGGACGGAGGCGAAGAAGGCCCGCAGGCGCAAACGCCGCACCGTCCGTGAGGAACGGCGGTTGGGTGGCGAGGTGTTGAGCCTCGAAGCCGTCGACGAGGTGCTCACCGACCGCGGGTGGGAGTTCGACGTCGAGAACTCCACCGACGACATCGCGACGTGGTTCTTCCCGCCGTCCGGAGTCGAGATGATCGGCGACACAGTCGAATCCGTGACGAGGATCTGGCTCGGCGCCGATGACGAGGACACCTGGCACGTGATCTTCGTCGGCGCGGGCGCGGAATCGGTGGACTACGTGTTCACCGCCGACTCGCTGCTGGAGAACCTCGAGGCGATCGAGCAGTACCGCCACGGCGATCCGGCGCCGGCGTTCGACTAGGAGCGGGCCGAGACCTCGTCCCCCGCGCCGAATGTGAATCGTGGGCGGAATTCGGGCCGGATTCCCGCCCAGAGTTCACACTCGGCGTTCGACTAGCTCGAACCGCCGCCCTCGACCACACCCTGCGCGGCCTGCGCGCGCTGCTCGTAGCTCTGCCGCTTGGTGGTGTCGAACTCCAGGAACACGTTGTCCAGGCCGAGCTTGCGATTCATCCAGCGGCGGCCACGCGGGCCGAGCAACTGGGCGGCCTGCGCGGTGAACCGCAGGAACGGCGGCACCGCCACGTGGGTCTTCGGCTTGTCCAGCGTCTTGACGATCGCGGCCGCGATGTCTTCGGGCTCAACCGGTTTGGTGCCGATGGTCTCGCGGGTGCCCGAGATGAGATCGGTGTTGGTGAACGGCGGCATGACCACCGAGACGTGCACGCCGTGCGGGGCCATCTCGTCGGACAGCGCCGCCGAGAGGCCGACGACGCCGAACTTGGCGCCGACGTAGACGACCTGACCGGGCACCGGGATCACACCGGACAGCGAGGCGATGTTGATGATGTGGCCGCGGCGGCGGGCGATCATGTCGGGCAGCGCCAACTGGCAGCCGGCGATCACGCCGTACAGGTTGACCTCGATCGACGACCGGATCGACTGCTCGGACTGGTCGAGGAACGGCCCGATCGGCATCACGCCCGCGTTGTTGATCAGCACGTCGATGTGGCCGCCGCCGTCGGTGCGCGCCTTGTCGAGGAACGTCGCGAACGACTCGCGGTCCGTGACGTCGAGCGGGTAGCCCGACACCTGGCCGAGCTTGGTCAGTTGCGCCACCGCCGACTCCTGCAGAGCGACGTCACGGTCACCGATCACCACGCGGGCGCCGCGAGCCAGCAGGGCCTTGGCGGTGGCATAACCGATACCGCGGGCGGCGCCGGTGATCGCGATGGTCTTGCCCCGGATGTTGTCCATGGCGACGAACTTTACACGTGTCAAGTTTTGATCGGAAGTGGGTGGGCGTCCAGGGTGAGTACCTCGCATTTCGGGCGCCGTCTGCGGGGATTTTTGATCACGATGAGCAGATGTGCGGCGGCGGAATGCACACCGCTGCCGCGCGTTGGACAGTGAGGTGATGACCGTGTCGACAGTGACGCCACTGCGCTTCGTGGCCGTGGACCAGGACGATCCGCTGGCCGCGCCGCTACTCGCGGAGCTCGCGACGGAGTACGCCGAACGCTACGGCGGCACGCCCGACGCGGTGGCCCGCTGGCTGCGGTCCTACCCGGCCGCGGAATTCACGCCGCCCGATGGCGCGATGCTGGTCGGGGTCCAGGACGGGATCCCGGTGACCGGTGGGGCGTACCGCCGTTTCGGTGTCGTGGACGGGGTGGCCACCGCCGAGCTCAAGCGGATCTGGACCGACAGCGGCCACCGCAGGCGCGGCCACGCCCGCGCACTGCTGGCGGCCCTGGAGTCCCGGATCGCCGCCGCCGGCTACGGCCGCGTCTACCTCACCACCGGCGACCGGCAACCGGAGGCCGAAGCCCTCTACGAGTCGGCCGGCTACACCCGGCTGGCCGAGCCGCTGCCCGCCGAGGGCGAGGTCTATCCCGTCGCATTCGAGAAGGCACTCCGGTGACCGGGCATCTGCACGTCGGGGTGGCGCTGGACGGCTACGGCTGGAACCCGCACGCCTGGCGCCACACGCCGGAGCTGCCGTCGGTGCTCGGCGGCCGGTACTGGGCCGGACTGGCCGCCACGGCCGAGCGCGGTCTGCTCGACTTCCTCACCGTCGACGACTCCCTGATGCCTCAGCCGGGACGAGGTCAGCGGATCGACCCGCA
>NZ_JAUMSQ010000071.1:0-15756 GCF_030519285.1 Mycolicibacterium arseniciresistens | reverse complement strand
ACGCCGGAGCTGCCGTCGGTGCTCGGCGGCCGGTACTGGGCCGGACTGGCCGCCACGGCCGAGCGCGGTCTGCTCGACTTCCTCACCGTCGACGACTCCCTGATGCCTCAGCCGGGACGAGGTCAGCGGATCGACCCGCACCGGCCCGCCGGCCGCGCCGACGCCGCGCTGGTGGCCGCGCGCATCGCCGCGGCGACCCGCCACATCGGCCTGATCCCCGTCGCGACGGTCACCCACACCGAGCCGTTCCACGTCTCCAAGGCCATCGCCACCCTCGACTTCGTCTCACACGGCCGGGCCGGATGGCAGCCGCGGGTCAGCGCCACCGCGCACGAGGCGGCACTGTTCGGCAGGCGGTCGTGGGCCGGCGCCGACGATCCGTCGTTCGTCGACGGCCTGTTCGACGAGGCCGCCGACGCGGTGGAGGTGGTGCGCAGGCTGTGGGACTCCTGGGAGGACGACGCCGTCATCCGCGACGTGGCGTCCGGCCGCTACGTCGACCGGGACAAGCTGCACTACATCGACTTCACCGGCCCGCACTTCTCGGTGAAGGGCCCGTCGATCACGCCGCGGCCACCGCAGGGGCAACCTGTGGTCGCGGCGCTCGCCCATGCGCCGCGGGTGTACGAGTTCGCTGCGCGCAGTGCCGATCTGGTGTTCATCACGCCCGCCGACGACGCCGCGGTGCCCACCCTGCTCGACGAGGTCGCGACCGCGGGCGGCACCGATCTCAAGGTGTACGCCGACCTCGTGGTCTCGCTCACCGGTGACACCGACTTCCGTTCTGACGCAGCGATATTCGGCGGCAGCGCCGATGAACTGACGGACCTGCTGCTGTCCTGGCACGACCTCGGGGTCGACGGCGTCCGGCTGCGCCCGGCCGTGCACGCCACCGACCTGCCCGGCATCGTCGACGAGGTGGTGCCCCGCCTGCAGCACGCGGGCCGCTTCCGCACCGGCTATGCCGACGAGACGCTGCGCAGCCGGCTCGCACTCCCGGTGGCCGACAACCGATACGCCGCGGTGCGTGCGTCATGACCGTTCCGCTGTCCGTGCTCGACCTGTCGCCGATCCCCGAGGGCGGTGACGCGGCGACCGCACTGCGCAACACCGTCGACCTGGCCCGGCACGCCGAGCAGTGGGGGTTCCGGCGGTACTGGGTCGCCGAGCACCACTTCGTGGCGGTGGCCAGTTCGTCGCCCGCCGTGCTGATCGGCCAGATCGCCGCGGCCACCGACCGGATCCGGGTCGGATCGGCAGCCGTCCAGGTCGGTCAGACCACGGCGATCGCGGTGGCGGAGAGCTTCGGCACGCTCGACGCCTTTCACCCCGGCCGCATCGACCTGGGGCTGGGCCGATCGGGTCAGCGGCGCCGCGACGCGGCCGGGCAACCGGCGCCGGAGAAGCCCGAGCCGCGAAGCGACTGGCTCGACGTCGACGGCGTGGTGGTGCCGCCGCCGTTCGACACGCGCGCACTGCTGACCAAGCCGCGCTTCACCGCCCGGATGGCGGCGCTGCAGCAACCCGGCGCGGAGTCACCCGACTTCGCCGAGCAGGTCGACGACATCCTGGCGATGCTCGCAGGCAGCTACCGCGTCGGCGACGTCGAGGCGCACGCGGTTCCCGGCGAGGGCGCGGGCCTGACGCCGTGGGTGTTCGGCAGCAGCAGGGGCCAGAGTGCCCAGGTGGCCGGCGCCCGCGGGCTGCCGTTCGTCGCCAGCTACCACATCACCCCGGCGACGGCGCTGGAGGCGGTCGACGCCTACCGCGACGCGTTCACCCCGTCGGCGTGGCTGGCCGAACCCTATGTGGTGGTCTCGGCCGACGTGCTGGTCGCCGACGACTCCGAGACCGCGCACCGGCTGGCGGCCGGCTACGGCCACTGGGTGTACTCGATCCGCGCCGGCGACGGCGCGGTGCCGTACCCGGATTCCGCGCGGTGCACTCAGCTGACCGACGAGCAGCGCGCCGTGGTCGCCGACCGGATCGCCACGCAGTTCGTCGGCGACGCCGACGAGGTCGCCGACCGGCTGGCGGCCCTGCAGCGGGTCACCGCCGCCGACGAACTGGTGGTCACCTCGGTCACTCACCGCCACGAGGACCGGCTGCGGTCCCACGAGTTGCTCGCCAAGCGCTGGGGACTGGGCGGATGAGCACACGGAACGGCAAGCACCGCAAACCCATTCACCTCGCCGCGCACTTCCCGGGGGTCAACAACACCACGGTGTGGACCGATCCCGACTCGGGCAGCCAGATCGAGTTCGACTCGTTCGTCCACCTGGCCCGCACCGCCGAACGCGGGCTGTTCGACTTCTTCTTCCTGGCCGAGGGGCTGCGCCTGCGCGAGCATCGCGGCCTCATCCACGACCTCGACGTGGTCGGCAGGCCGGACACCTTCACCGTGCTGGCGGCGCTCGCCGGTGTGACCGATCGCCTCGGCCTGGTCGGCACCATCAACACCACCTTCAACGAACCCTTCGAGGTGGCAAGGCAGTTCGCATCGCTGGATCACCTGTCCGACGGGCGGGCCGGCTGGAACATGGTGACGTCGTCGGACGCATTCACCGGCGAGAATTTCCGTCGCGGCGGCTATCTCGACCACGCCGACCGCTATCGTCGTGCCGCCGAGTTCATCACGGTGGCCCGCGAGTTCTGGCGGAGCTGGGCGCCCGGTGCGGTGGTCGCCGACCGGGACGCCGGTGTCTACGTCGACCCGGCCGCGATCCGCGAGATCAGGTATCACGGAACGCAGTTCGATGTCCGGGGCGTCGCGACGCTGCCCGCGGGCCCGCAGGGGGAGCCGCTGCTGTTGCAGGCCGGCGACTCCGCAGACGGCCGCGAGTTCGGCGCGCAGCACGCCGACGCGCTGTTCACCCTGCACTCCGCGCTGGACGCGGGGCAGCGCTACTACGCCGACGTCAAGGCCCGCGCGGTCGCCGCCGGCCGGGACCCCGACCGGCTCAAGGTCTTCCCGGCCGCCACATTCGTGCTCGGCGACACCGCCGCGGAAGCCGCCGACCGGGCTCGCCACATCCGCCTGCAACAGGTCAGCGGCCCCACCGCGATCGCCATGCTGGAGCAGGTGTGGCAGCGCGACCTGTCGCACTACGACCCGGACGGCCCGCTGCCCGACGTCGAACCCGCCGACGACCCGACGCTGACCCAGGGCCGGGTGCGGCACGCCGACCCGAAGGCGATGGCCGCCGGTTGGCGTGAGCGCGCCGAGGCCGAGAAGCTCTCGATCCGCGAACTGGTCATCGCCGTCACCAACCGGCAGCAGTTCGTCGGGACCCCGGCCGCGGTGGCCGACGAGATCGACCTGCACGTGCAGTCCGACGCGTGCGACGGGTTCATCCTGGTGCCGCATCTGACGCCGCACGGCCTCGACGAGTTCGTCGACCGCGTGGTGCCGCTCCTGCAGGAGCGCGGGGCGTTCCGCACCGAGTACCGCGGCCACACCCTGCGCGAGCATCTGGGGCTGCCCGCCGGCGGATAGGCTGTACGGCACGCGAGACCCGTGGGGGTGGTCAAGGGTGTCTCAGGCGGCCGTGGGATGGCTGATGCTGGCGGTGGCGATGTTCCTGCTGGCCGGGGGTCTTCTGCTGCGGTCGTTCGTCGGCCGACGCGCCGACCGCAGCGCGCTCGGCCGGATGCTGCGGCGGCTCCGGACCACCCGCTTCGGCCGGCTGTTCTTCGGCCCGGTGCACGGCGACGCGCTCGAGCCCGAGGAACTCGACCAGATGATCCTGATGCCGACGATCATCGTCTCCTGCGGGATCTGCCTGTCGGCGCTGTTCCTGCTCGGCTACGTGCTGCTGGCCCCCTGACCGCTTCGTGCTCAGCGGGGGCGCGCCTGCTCGACCAGGTCGTGGATCGGGCCGCGCCACACCGGGCCGTGGCCGGGCAGCAGCACCTCGGTCTCCAGCAGGCCGAGCGCGCCCAGGCTGCGCACACAGCCGTCCTGATCGTGGTTGAACATGTCGGGCAGCAACTGGGGCCGGTCGCGGCGCAGCAGCGGGTGGCCGGTCACCAGAGCGTCGCCGCTGACGAGCACGCCGTCCACCACGAACGAACAGTGACCGCCGGTGTGGCCCGGTGTCGGGACGGCCCGTGGCGCACCCGGCAGCCCTGCGGCGACTTCGTCGGTCAGGGCCTGCGCGGTCGGGATGCCGTCCCGCACCATGCCGCCCCTGCGGGTGATCGCCACCGTCCAGGACAGCCACCGTGGCTGCCAGATGTGCTGCGCGACCTTGGCCGGCGAAACCTGTTCGAGGTAGTCCCTCCTGGCGTGGCCCACCTCGTCGGCGTGGCAGAACACCGGGATGCCATGGTCTTTCGCCAGCCCGATGGCCGATCCGAAGTGGTCGACGTGGGCGTGGGTCAGCAGGAACGCCCGGATGTCGTCGACCCCGAATCCGGCGTCGCGCACCGACTGCAGCACCTCGCCGCGCTGCCCCGGGAAGCCGGCGTCGATCACCAGCACACCGTCGGGACCCGTCACCAGCGTCCAGTTCACCAGCTCGGTGCGGGCGAAGTACACGTGCTCGGTGATCTGCGTCAGCGCCGCCGCCATCCCGCGAGTCTAGGCAAGAGAGTAGAAACGAACGCGTGGCTGAAACCAAACATGGACTGAAACTGGGCTACAAGGCGTCGGCGGAGCAGTTCGCGCCGCGCGAGCTCGTCGAACTGGCCGTGGCCGCCGAGGCGCACGGCATGGACAGCGCCACGGTCAGCGACCACTTCCAGCCGTGGCGGCACGAGGGCGGCCACGCGCCGTTCTCCCTGGCGTGGATGACCGCCGTCGGTGAGCGCACCAAGACACTCCAGCTGGGTACCTCGGTGCTGACACCGACGTTCCGCTACAACCCGGCGGTGATCGCGCAGGCGTTCGCCACGATGGCGTGCCTGTACCCGAACCGCATCTTCCTCGGAGTCGGCACCGGAGAGGCGCTCAACGAGATCGCCACCGGCTACGAGGGCGAGTGGCCGGAGTTCAAGGAACGGTTCGCGCGCCTTCGCGAGTCGGTGAAGCTGATGCGCGAGCTGTGGCTGGGTGACCGCGTCGACTTCGACGGCGAGTACTACCGCACCAAGGGCGCCTCGATCTACGACGTGCCCGAGGGCGGGGTGCCGGTGTACATCGCCGCGGGCGGCCCGGTGGTGGCCAAGTACGCCGGCCGCGCGGGCGACGGCTTCATCTGCACCTCCGGCAAGGGCGAGGAGCTGTACAAGGACAAGCTGATCCCCGCCGTCAAGGAGGGGGCGGAGAAGGCCGATCGCGACTCCGGCGACATCGACCGGATGATCGAGATCAAGATCTCCTACGACACCGATCCCGAACTGGCGCTGGAGAACACCCGCTTCTGGGCGCCGCTGTCGCTGACCGCGGAGCAGAAGCACAGCATCGACGACCCGATCGAGATGGAGAAGGCCGCCGACGAGCTGCCCATCGAGCAGGTCGCCAAGCGCTGGATCGTCGCCTCCGATCCCGACGAGGCCGTCGAGAAGGTGAAGGACTACGTGGACTGGGGCCTCAACCACCTGGTGTTCCACGCACCGGGGCACGACCAGAGGCGATTCCTCGAGCTGTTCCAGCGCGACCTGGAACCGCGCCTGCGCCGGCTGGGCTGATCCGCCGCGCCGCGGATGCGGATACTCCTCACCGTCCTCGGCGTGCTCGCGCTGGGTGCGGCTGCGCTCGGCCTTGCGGCACGGTACGTGCCGATCGACGGGCACGCCGTGCTCATCGTGGCGTCGGCGGCGCCGTACCTGATGCTTGCCGCGCCCGTCGCCGTGGCGCTGCTGGGCCTGGGCCGGCGCTGGGTGCTCACCGGCCTGGCGGCACTGCTGTCGGTGACGCTGCTGGTCGTCATGCTGCCCCGCTACCTCGGCTCCGAACACGCCGCCGAATCCTCTGTTCAGCTGCGTGTGCTGACGGCGAATCTCGGCATGGGCCGGGCGGATCCACGTGCCCTCGCGGCGGCGGCGAATGCGACCGCCGACGTGCTGGTGGTCGAGGAGATGACGGCTGAGGCGGCGACCGGGCTGTCGCGGGCCGGTCTCGACCGCGCCTTCCCTCACCGCATGCTCGACCCGCACCCGATGGCCGGCGGCATCGGCGTGTGGAGCCGCCACCCGATCACCGACTCCGGCTTCGTCGAGGACTACACCCTGTCGACGCTGCGGATGCGCATCCAGGTGCCCGGGGTGGCCATCGCCCCGACCGTGGTGGCGATCCACCTGCCCGCGCCGTGGCCCATGCCGATCGGTGCCTGGCGACGTGACCTGGCGCGGCTGCCTGCGACGCTGCGCGAACTCGGCGGGCAGGCGGGGGCCGGTGCGGTGATCGTGGCGGGCGACCTGAACGCGACGATGGACATGGCGCCGTTCCGGCGGCTGCTCGACGAGGGCTACCGCACCGCGACCGAACAGGCCGGCGCCGGGCTGGGCCGCACGTTCCCCGGCGGGCGCCGCATCCCGCCGGTGCTGGGCATCGACCATGTCCTGGTGCGCAACTGCGTCGCCACGTCGGCGCGCACGGTCGGCCTGCCGGGCTCTGACCACCTCGGCCTGCTGGTGGGTGTGGAGGTCCCGCTCGATCCGTAGGCTTTGACTCGTGCCCGAGGCCCGAGAACCCCGAGTGTCCGCCATCTACGTCGCGTCGCCGGAAGGCGACACCGGGAAGTCGACCATCGCGCTCGGCATCCTGCACCGCCTGGCGGCGACCGTCGCCAAGGCGGGGGTGTTCCGGCCGATCGCCCGCCTTTCAGACCACGCTGAGCGCGACTACATCCTGGAACTGCTGCTGGCGCACACCACCGCCGGGCTGTCCTACGACGACTGCGTCGGCGTCAGTTACCAGCAGCTGCACGAGGACCCCGACGCCGCGATCGGCGAGATCGTCGACCGCTACCACCGGGTGGCCGACCAGTGCGACGCCGTGCTGATCGTCGGCAGCGACTACACCGACGTCGCCGCCCCCAGCGAGTTGAGCGTCAACGCGCGGATCGCGGCGAACCTCGGCGCCCCGGTGGTGCTCGCGGTCAAGGCCAGGGACCGCAGCCCCGCCCAGGTGGCACAGGTGGTCGAGGTCTGCCTGGACGAGATCGCCGGCCAGCACGCGCTGACCGCCGCGGTGGTGGCCAACCGCTGCGACCCCGACCAGCTGACAGCGGTCGCCGACGCGCTGCGCACCGTCGGCCCGCCGGCGTACGTGCTGCCCGAGGAACCGCTGCTGGTCGCACCGTCGGTGGCCGAACTGCAGAGCGCCGTCGACGGGACGCTGATCCTCGGCGACGAGGCGCTGCTGCACCGCGAGGCGATGGACGTGCTCGTCGCGGGCATGACCGCCGAACACGTGCTCGAGCGGCTCACCGAGGCCGTCGCGGTGGTCACCCCCGGGGACCGTTCGGATGTGGTGCTCGCCGTGGTCAGTGCGCACGCCGCCGAGGGTTTCCCGTCGCTGTCGGGCATCATCCTCAACGGCGGACTGGACCTGCACCCGTCGATCTCGGCGCTGGTGTCCGGGCTCGGGCTGCGGCTGCCGATCATCGCCACCCCGTACGGCACGTTCGAGACGGCCAGCCGGGTCGCCGCCACCCGCGGCCGGGTCACCGCCTCCTCGCAGCGCAAGATCGACACCGCGCTGACGCTGATGGACAGTCACGTCGACACCGCCGATCTGATTGCGCAGCTGTCGATCTCGGTGCCGACGGTGACCACGCCGCAGATGTTCACCTACCAGTTGATCGACCAGGCCCGCTCGGACCGCAGGCACATCGTGCTGCCCGAGGGTGACGACGACCGCATCCTCAAGGCCGCCGGGCGACTGCTGCAACGCGGGGTGGCCGACCTGACGATCCTCGGCGAGGAGACCCAGGTGCGTTCGCGCGCCGCGGAACTCGGCGTCGACCTGTCCGCGGCCACCGTGCTCGACCCGCTCACCAGCGACCTGTGTGACCGGTTCGCCGAACAGTACGCCGAACTGCGCAAGCACAAGGGGGTGACGGTCGAGCAGGCCCGCGAGACCATCCACGACGTCTCCTACTTCGGCACCATGCTGGTGCACAACGACATGGTCGACGGAATGGTGTCGGGCGCCCGGCACACCACCGCGCACACCGTGCGTCCGTCCTTCGAGATCATCAAGACCCTGCCCGACGTTTCTACGGTGTCCAGCATCTTCCTGATGTGCCTGGCCGACCGGGTGCTGGCCTACGGTGACTGCGCGATCGTGCCCGACCCGACGTCGGAGCAACTCGCCGACATCGCGATCTCCTCGGCGCGCACCGCCGCCCAGTTCGGCATCGACCCGCGGGTGGCCATGCTGTCCTACTCCACCGGCACGTCGGGCACCGGCGCCGACGTCGACAAGGTCCGGGCGGCAACCGAATTCGTCCGGCAACGCGAGCCGGACCTGCTGGTCGACGGCCCGATCCAGTACGACGCCGCCGTCGAACCGTCGGTGGCCGAGACGAAGATGCCCGACTCACCGGTCGCCGGCCGGGCGACGGTGCTGATCTTCCCGGACCTCAACACCGGCAACAACACCTACAAGGCCGTGCAGCGCAGTGCGGGTGCGATCGCCATCGGTCCGGTGCTGCAGGGCCTGAAGAAACCGGTCAACGACCTGTCCCGGGGGGCGCTCGTGGAGGACATCGTGAACACCGTGGCGATCACGGCGATCCAGGCGCAGGGCAAGTGAGCGCCGAGCGCACCGTCCTGGTGCTGAACTCCGGCTCGTCATCGGTGAAATTCCAGTTGATACAGCCCGATTCGGGTGCATCACTGGCCGACGGCGTCGTCGAGCGGATCGGTGAGGAGTCGTCCTCGGCGAGCCTGACGCTCGGTGAGCGCGAGGTCAGCCGCGACGACAAGGTGGCCGACCACGAGGCCGCGCTGCGCACCGTGTTCGAGCTGTTCGAGGAGGCCGGCGCGCAACTCGGGTCGGTCGGGCTGGTCGCGGTGGGTCACCGCGTTGTGCACGGCGGCCCGGATCTGTACCGGCCGACGCTGATCGACGACGCACTGGTCGCCGAGCTCGAGGAGCTGGCGCCGATGGCGCCGCTGCACAATCCGCCCGCGGTGCTCGGCGTCAACGTCGCCCGCAAGGCGTTGCCCGACCTGCCGCACGTCGCGGTGTTCGACACCGCGTTCTTCCACGACCTGCCACCGGCGGCGGCGACCTACGCGATAGACCGGGACATCGCCGAGCAGTGGCACATCCGCCGCTACGGCTTCCACGGCACGTCACACCAGTACGTCAGCGAACAGGCCGCCGCTTTCCTCGGGGCAGCGCCGGAATCGCTCAACCAGATCGTGCTGCACCTGGGCAACGGCGCGTCGGCGTCGGCGATCGTCGGCGGGCGCCCGGTCGACACCTCCATGGGACTGACACCGATGGAGGGCCTGGTGATGGGCACCCGGTCCGGGGACATCGACCCCGGCGTCGTCATGTATCTCTGGCGGACCGCCGGCATGAGCGTCGAGGACATCGAGACCATGCTCAACAAGCGCGCCGGCGTGCGCGGTCTCGGTGGCGAGGTGGACTTCCGGGTGCTGCACGAGCGCATCGAATCCGGCGACGAGCAGGCGCAATTGGCCTATGACGTCTACATCCACCGGTTGCGCAAGTACATCGGCGCCTACCTGGCGCTGCTGGGCACCACCGACGTCATCAGCTTCACCGCCGGTGTCGGCGAGAACGACGCCGCCGTCCGGCGCGACGCCCTGTCCGGGCTCGCGCCGCTGGGGGTGGAACTCGACGAGCACCTCAACGCCAGCCCCGCGAAGGCGGCCCGACGGATCTCCGCCGACAGGTCGCCCACCACGGTGCTCGTCGTGCCGACCAACGAGGAGCTGGCGATCGCGCGGGCCTGCGTGCAGGTCATCGACGAATAGCGGTTGTCCTGCGCTGAGATCGACGTGGTGCAGGAGAAGTGCGAGACGAGTCATGCGTGAGAGCAATCTCGACGCCGAGACGTGATGCGCTCAGAGTCGGTGCATCTCGCGCGACATGGCGGCGTTCTCCATGAAGCTCTCCCGTCGCGCCTGGCGGTGCTGCTGCGGCCGTGCGGCCGGGCCGGCCAGCCAGCCGGCGACCGCACCGGCGATGGCCGCGAACGGCTTCCGACGAGATCGGGAGCGCGTCAGTGGTATGGAGCCGGCATGGAATCCGGCCAGAGAACCGATCGGTGGGCGTGCGCCCAGGTCTGCCGTTGTCATGACTGAACGCTATGAACCGCGGGGTGCCGCGCGCATCGCCCTGCGGTTCGATCTTGGTGTCCGACCCTGGACGGGCCCGAACTCATACCCCGGCATGATGCCGGCGGGCCGCCTCCCCGCTCAGAAGGTGCTCATCGGGCGCACGCTGTTCGCCAGGTCGACCAGCGCGTAACGGTGCGACTGCGTGGGCGCCACCCTGGCCAGGCTGCGCAGCGAGGCCTCCACACCCAGCTGCAGGCCGTGCTCGGTGAACGGGAAACCGAGGATGTGATTGGTGCTCGCGGTGTTGTCGGCGAGCCAGTCCATCGCGGTGCCCAGCACGAGCGCCCGGATCTGCAGCACCCGCGGTTCGGTGTCGGGCAGTGCCTCCACACGCCGTGCGGCGTCGCGGATCTGCTGCTCGGTGATCTCGGCGGCCGATCGCCCGGACAGCAGCGTCACCGCACTGGTCAGCCGGGCGGTGGTGAAATGCCTCGAGGTTGCCGGGACCTCGTCGAGTGTGCGGACCGCCGCATCGCGGTTGCCTTCGACCGAGTTGGCGCGCGCCAGGCCGAAGCCGGCCGAGATGACGCCGTTGTCGGTGCCCCACACCGTGTCGTAGAACCGCTGCTCGTCGGCGCTCCCCGCGAGTTCGGCAGTCGCCGCCAACGCGAGCTTCGGCGCCAGCTCGCCGGGCTGGGTGTCCAAGACCTCGGTGAAATGCTTCATGGCGGACTCGTAGTCGGCCGAAAGCAGTTCGGCGACCGCCCGGAACCACACCAAGCGCCATCGCCAGCCCACCCGGGCGGCGAGGTCGTCGAGCTTGCGGGTGGCCTTCGCGACGTCGCCGAGGTCGAGCAGCGCCCGCACCTCCATCAGCGGCAGCTCAACCGATTCCGAGAGGTCGATGCCCTCCGAGTCCAGCGCTCCGTGTCGTGCCGCACGCAGCTGGTCGAGCGTCTGCACCGGCTGGCTCAGCACGCTCGCGGACAACACCGCCGCACCGACGTCGGCCGGGTCGACCAGCGGCACCGGCAGCGCCTTGACGATCTCCTGTGCGGTGAGCTTCTCCGAATGCACCTGGCCGTCGACATAGACGTCGGTGTGTGCCACCAGCAGGTCGATCCCGAACGTCGAGCGCGTCGGCGAGAAGACCGTCGACAGACCGGGTCTGGGCGATCCGGTGTCGAGCGCCACCACCTCGCGCAGCACGCCGAGTAGCTGCGCCGACATCTCCTCGGCTGACCCGAAGCGGCGCCGCGGGTCCGGGTCGATCGCCCGCCGCAGCAGTCGGCCGAACGAATCGTATTGGATCAGAACGGGATCGTCCTCCGGCAGGCCGTCGACATAGCGACCCTTGCGGGTGCGCAGGTCCAGCGTGAGCGCCGCGAGCGTCCGGCCGACGGTGTAGATGTCGGTCTGCACCGTCGGACCGGTGCGCACGATCTCGGGTGCCTGGTAGCCCGGCGTGCCGTACAGGTAGCCGAACGAGTTGATCGTCGACACCGCACCGAGGTCGATCAGCTTCAGCTGGTCCTCGGTGAGCATGATGTTCTCGGGCTTGAGGTCGTTGTAGGTCAGGCCGATCGAATGCAGATACCCCATCGCGGGCAGGATCTCGAGCATGTAACCGATCGACTGGGCCACCCCGAGGCCCGACCCCTTGGCCTGCTTGAGCGACGTTCCGCCGACGTACTCCATCACGATGTAGCCGACCGGATTGCCGTGCTTGTCGTTGTGCTCGACGAAGTTGTAGATCTTCACGATGCCGGGATGGGTCACCTCGGCCAGGAACTGCCGTTCGGCCATGGCGATCGCCTGCGCCTCGGCGTCGCCGGTGTGCACCAGACCCTTGAGCACCACGGGCCGGTCGTTGACGTTCTTGTCGAACGCCAGGTACACCCAGCCCAGCCCGCCGTGCGCGATGCAACCCTTGATCTCGTACTGCTCGGCGACGATGTCTCCGGGATTGAGCTGCGGCAGAAATGAATACGGGCTACCGCAGTGCGGGCAGTAGCCTTCGGACTGTGCCTTGCCGTCCTTCGAGGACCGGCCCACCGGGCGGCCGCAGTTCCAGCAGAACCGCTTCGACTCGGCCACCACCGGATTGACCATCAACGCGTCGAGTGGGTCCTTGGCGGGCACCCGCGGCATCTCCACCAGACCGCCACCGAGCCGCCGCCTCGGCGAGAGCGTGCGCGTCACGGTCGTCGTGTGATCGTGCGAGTCGGTGTCCTCGGTGCGCACCGAGATGCTGTCGGTGTCGTCGAAGTGCGGCCGGAACACCGCCTGGGTCGCCATCGGCCGCAGCGTCGCGACCGAGTCGAGCTCGTCCAGCGACGCCGGCTGCGTGCCCGGGCCCTCGTCCTCCTCTGCGGCGGGCATCAGTCGACGTACCTTGCGACCGGAGGTGCGGGCGCCGGCCCGAGCACCGTCAACCACTTGCGGTACAGCGTGTTCCAGGTCCCGTCACGGCGCACCCGCTCCAGGGTGCCGTTCACGAAGCGCACCAGTCCGGTGTTCTGAAGGTTGACGCCGATGCCGTAGGGCTCCTCGTTCATGCTCGGCCCGACGATGTGCAGGTAAGGATCCTGAGCCACCAGTCCGGCCAGGATCGCGTCGTCGGTGCTGACGGCGTCGACCTGCCGCTGCTGCAGCGCCACCAGGCAGTCCGCCCACGTCACCACGGCGACGATGATCGGCGACGGGCTGATCTGCTGGATCCGCCGCAGCGACGTGGTGCCCTTGACCACGCACACCCGCTTGCCCGACAGGTCGGACGCCTGCGAGATGGCCGAACTGCGCGGGGCCAGGATCCGCTGGTTGGCGGTCAGGTACACCGTGGAGAAGTTCACCAGCTTCTTGCGCTCGCAGGTGATCGTCATCGTCTTGACCACCACGTCGACCTGGTTGTTCTGCAGCGCCGCGATGCGGTCCGCCGACGACATGATGCGGTACTCGACCTGGGCGGGCGAGCCGAAGATGTCGCGGGCGATCTCGCCGGCGATGTCGACGTCGAAGCCGGTGATCTCGCCGGTGATCGGGTCGCGGAAGGAGAACAGGTTGCTGCCGATGTCCAGACCCACGATCAGCCGGCCCCGGTCCCGGATGTTGCGCACCGCCGCATCGGCCTCGTCGCGATCGCTGAACGGGCGCAGGCTCGCCCTGCGGTTGCACTCGTCGTCCTCGGTCGCGGGCAGCCGCACCGGCTCCGGCGGCAGCTCCTCCATCCCGGCGGGTGTGGGCGGCGCGAGCGTCACCCCCGGCGCGGGAGTAGAGGACGTCGCCTGCCCACAGCCGGTGAGCACCGCGGCGGCGGTGACGAGGGCGAGCAGGAGCCTGTGGCTCATCAGCGGCTGTCTCTTCTTCGCGCAAGCGCTCATCAGCGGTACTCACTGAGTCGTGGCCACAGCCCCAGCGCCACCGCGATCGCCGCGATCACGCTGAGCACCGCGGCGCCCGCGGTGGCGCCCGACAGCACGCGGCGGGCGTTCATGATGTCGCTGCGCAGCTGGCCGCGGCTCTCCTCGATGCCCTTGTTCAACGCGTCGTTGAGCTTGTCGAACGCGGGGGTGGAATCGTCCTCGCCGGTGCCGAGCGCCACCTGCGTCGCGGCCTGGTAGTTGCCGACCGCGATGTAGGAGTTGATCCGGTCGTCTGCGGCGCGCCACCGCGTCAGCAGACCCTCGGCGTTGGCCAGGTCGGTGGTGTCGATCGAATTGTCGCGACCGAGGTAGTCCGACAGCTCCTGCTGCATCATGTCGATGCGCTGGTAGTACGACTGCTTGCGGACGTTCTCGTCGCCGCGCCGGATCAGCGCCAGCGTCTCGTCGGCGCGCGCCTGCTGGGCGGTGATGGCCAGCGTCGTGATGGTCCGCAGCGATTCCGCCCCGGCGCCCTTGGCGCTGCGGCTGTCCGCGGTGGAGATCGCGAGCGCCGTTCCCACCCACACCACCATAATCAGCACGGCCAGACCGCCGGCGACGAAACCGATGTTGACCCGGCGCCGGGTCCGTCGCGCCAGCCAGCGGTTGGCGAATGCGCCGAACAGCAGTGTCGCCAGCACCACCAGGATCACCGGGTTCGGGATCCGGGTGGAGGCCGTGGTCTCCTCGTCCACCCGCGCCGAGGTCTCCTGGTAGAGCCGCTGCGCGTCGGGCAGGATCTGCGTCTGCATCAGCGACGAGGCCTCGGACAGGTAGGACGAGCCCACCGGGTTGCCCGCCCGGTTGTTGGTGCGGGCGGTCTCGACGAGCCCGGTGTAGACGGCCAGCCGCGCGTTGATCCGGCCGAGCAGCTGCACCAGCGGCTCATCGGTGAGGCCGCTCGAGGCGCGGGTGAGGGCGACGGCCGCGTCGGTGATCGCCTGCTCATAGCGCTGCCGCACGTCGCGCGGTTCGGTGCCGGCGATGAACGCGGTGGCCGCGGCGGCGTCGGCGACCGAGAGCCGGGTGTAGAGCTGGCCGGCGGCGAACGACAGCGGCTCGGTGTGGTCGAGCACCGTGGTGAGCGCCTGCTGGCGGTCGTTGATGCTGGTCGACGTGGCGAACGCACAGGAGATGGCCAGTGCGGAGAGCACCATCCCGATCGTCAGGATGCGGCCGGGCGTGGTCCAGAGGAACCACCACCGCGGATGCGCCGGCGTCGTGGGTGATCGTGACGCCAGCGGCTCGGTTGACGGGTGCGCCAACTCCACAGTCACCTGTGCGCGGTCCTCATCTATCCGGCTACTTGAACGACTCGATCGACTCTATAAAAGAATCCTAAGAGGTCGGGGGAGGACGCGCGCCCGATCGGCGACGGCCGTCCGAGGTCGGGCAGTCCTATCCTGTACGGATGCGCGGCGACGGTGACGGTTGGGTGTTCTCCGACAACGGCCGTTTCTGGGGTAGACACGGCGCGGCCGGGCTGCTGCTGCGCGCGCCCCGCCCGGACGGATCACCCGCGGTGCTGCTGCAACACCGCGCGGTGTGGAGTCACCAGGGCGGCACCTGGGGTCTGCCCGGAGGCGCGCGGGACAGCCACGAGACCGCAGAGCAGGCCGCTGTTCGCGAGGCGCACGAAGAGGCCGGCCTCACCACCGATCAGCTCACCGTGCGGACCACCGTCGTCACCGCCGAGGTGGCCGGCATCGGCGGCGCGGCGTGGAGCTACACCACCGTGATCGCCGACGCGCCGGAACTGCTCGACACCGTGCCCAACCGGGAGAGCGCCGAACTGCGCTGGGTGGCCGAGGAGGAGGTGGCGGAGCTGCCGCTGCATCCGGGATTCGCCGCCAGCTGGGAGCGGCTGCGCACCGTGACGGCGTCGATCCCGCTGCTGGTCAACGGTCAGAGCTGAGCGCCGCCTTCAACCGCCGCGCCGCCGCCTGCGGGTCCTCGGCAGCGGTGATCGCGCGCACCACCACGATTCGCTGAGCGCCTGCGGCCAGCACCTCGGGCAGCCGCTGCTCGTCGATGCCGCCGATGGCGAACCACGGCTTGGCCGGCGCCAACCGCGCCACCTCGCGGACGAGGTCGAGCCCGGGCGCCGGCCGCCCCGGCTTGGTGGGCG
>NZ_JAUMSQ010000070.1:0-32630 GCF_030519285.1 Mycolicibacterium arseniciresistens | reverse complement strand
CACCCGTCCGCGCCGCAGCGGTGCGTCGGGCACCACCGCCACGAGCACCGACGCGGGTCGTGCGGCGACGGGCACCGAAGAGGCTCCGGCCACGGCCGAGGCTGCAGTGGGCACCGAGGCCGCTGCCGGCGCCGCCGCAGAGACGACCCAGAATACGGAGAGCTGACATGCTTATCCCGCGCAAGGTCAAGCACCGCAAGCAGCATCACCCGCGCCAGCGTGGCGTCGCCAGTGGCGGCACCTCGGTGAGCTTCGGCGATTACGGAATCCAGGCACTCGAGCACGCCTACATCACCAACCGGCAGATCGAGTCCGCCCGTATCGCCATCAACCGGCACATCAAGCGTGGCGGCAAGGTGTGGATCAACATCTTCCCCGACCGCCCGCTGACCAAGAAGCCCGCCGAGACCCGCATGGGTTCCGGTAAGGGTTCGCCGGAGTGGTGGATCGCCAACGTCAAGCCGGGCCGCGTGCTGTTCGAGCTGAGCTACCCGGACGAGAAGATCGCGCGCGACGCGCTGACCCGCGCGATCCACAAGTTGCCGATCAAGGCGCGCATCGTGACCAGAGAGGAGAACTTCTGATGGCCGTTGGAGTTTCCACTGGTGAACTGCGTGAACTGACCGATGACGAGCTGACCGACCGGCTGCGTGAATCCAAGGAAGAGCTGTTCAATCTGCGCTTCCAGATGGCCACCGGCCAGCTCGCCAACAACCGCCGGCTTCGTGTCGTGCGGCAGGAGATCGCGCGCGTGTACACCGTGCTGCGCGAACGTGAACTGGGCTTGGCTTCCGGGCCCGCAGGTGAGGAATCGTAATGGCAGACGCAAAATCTGACGCCACCGAAAAGGGTGCGGCCCGCACCCCGCGCACCGAGAAGCCGCGTGGACGTCGCAAGACGGCCATCGGCTACGTGGTGAGCGACAAGATGCAGAAGACCATTGTGGTCGAGCTGGAATCGCGTAAGAGCCACCCGCTCTACGGCAAGATCATCCGGACCACGACCAAGGTCAAGGCGCATGACGAGAACGGCGATGCCGGCGTCGGCGACCGCGTCTCCCTGATGGAGACCCGTCCGCTGTCGGCCACCAAGCGGTGGCGTCTCGTCGACGTGCTCGAGAAGGCCAAGTAGGCCGACCGGCAAGTACAACGGCGAAAAAGCCCCGCACGCTCAGCGTGCGGGGCTTTTCCTTGCCCGGCGTACGGGACGCCATTGGCTACCGGCGGCTTTGTCGAAATCAACCATTACAGGTTTGCCTGACGGCCGGATTGTCTACGCTCGGCCCTGTGAGGGTTGGTATCTGGCCTGTATTTCGGGCGATGTCGGCCGTCGGCACAAGTCTTGTCTTGTTAACCATGCCGGCGGCCTTCGCTTTTCCAGCGACGGCAGCGCCGGGAGACGGGGGTCAGGTCGCCACTGCGCCGACCCTGCGCCTTGCCGACGTCGGCGCCGATCCGGTGGTCGCGTTCTACGGCACCCAGGGCATCTCGTCGCTCACCATCCCGGTGCCGCCCGGTCTGGTGCCCGCGTCGATGGACGTGACGGTGGAGATCCCGGTCAACGTCGCCGCCGGAACGCTCACGGCCACCCAGGAGAACCGGACGCTGTCGCGGGTCGGGCTGCCGATGGTCGACCGGGCGCCGATCTCGATCCCGCTCGCCGGCGCCGCCGTCGTCGACAACGCGGTGACGGTCACCCTGCGCAGCTACCTGACCCCCACCGGCGACTACTGCCTCGATCCGTCCAATCCGCTGCGCCTGGTCGATGCGGCCGTCCGGTACGAGGGCACCGAGGCGCCGCCGCGCACGGTGGCCGACTTCCTGCCGCCGATCCTGCGCCGCCTCGACCTGTTCGTTCCGGAGACACCGTCGCGTGTCGAGTCCGACGCCGCGCTGCGGATCGCGACCGCAGTGGTCGCCCGGTACGGGAAGCAGAACACCGAGGTGTCGGTCACCGCGCTCGCCGGCGGCCAGGACGCGCCGCCGGGGCCGTCGCAGCCGCTGCAGCGCCAGGTCGTCATCCGGGAGGGCGCCGACGCGGGGGTCTCGCTGCTCGGCACAGTCGGCGTGCCGTCGCTGCTGATCAGCGGCGAGGCCGGGGAGCTGACCAACCAGGCCCGGCTGCTGTCCAGCGACGTCAACCGGTTGGCGCTGAGCTCCAAAGCCGTTGTCGGACCGGTGCAGTCGAGCCCCGTACTGGCTTCGGACAGCACGACGCTGCGCCGCCTCGGGCAGCCGGGCGTGAACGCCACCGGGCTGTCGCCGCAGGTGTCGCTCGGCCTCGACCAGACCAGGCTCGGCCGCTCCGCACGCAACGTGCGTGTCCACCTGCAGGGGTCCTACACCCCGCTGCCGTCGCAGATCGGCGGCCAGCTCGTCGTCGCGATCGGCGCGGAGACGCTGGACAGCTGGACCGCCGACAGCACGGGCCGCATCGACCGGTGGATCGACGTGCCCGACCAGCTGCTCGAGCGCTACACGAACCTGGGTGTGACGCTGGACATCAGCGGGAACGTGGGCCGCTGCGGCGAATTCCAGCCGATCACGCTGACGATCGACGGCGACAGCGAGATCCGCAGTGAGCGCGCCGCGCCACCGCTGCCCGGCGGTTTCCAGGCGCTGCCGCAGGCGCTGATGCCGCGCGTCGAGGTCGGCATCGGTGAGGACTTCGCCGACACCCGGCGCGCAGTCGCGATCCTCGTCGGGTTGCAGCGGCTGAGCGGCTTGCCGGTCGACACCGCGGTGACCTCGGTGGCCGAGGCCGCCGCCTCACCGAATCCCGCGGTGCTGATCGATGCAGGCGGATGGACCGACGACCGGATCGCGCTGCCGGTCGCAGCCGATGCCGACGGCGAGCTGAACATCCAGAATGCAGGCGGCGCCGGGGAATCCGGCACCCTGACCGTGACCCCGGCACCGGCCTTCGGTTCACTGCAGACCACCTACGCCGGCAACCGCACCGTACTGGTGGCGACGTCGGACAACGCGCCCGGCGAGCTCGACCGGCTGCTGGACTGGCTGTCGGCCGACGTGGACCGCTGGTCGCGGCTGACCGGCAACGCGTTGATCGCAGTGCCCGGTGAGCCACCGGTGACGGTGGCGGCCGGCGACGGCGCACCAGACGTCGCGGCCGCACCGGCCGACGAAGGCGGGCCGGGCTTCCGCTGGGTGATCGGCGCCGCGGCCGTCGCGGTAGCCGTGCTCGGGGTCGGGCTGATCTGGCTGCTGCGCAAGCGGTCCCGCCGACAACCATGACCGCGACGGCACCTGTCGAGACCGAAACCGGCCCGCGCGGGCCGGCGGCGCTGCTCGCCAGGTACGAGGACATCCACCCGGTCTACCGGCTGATCATCAGGTGGGCGTTCATCGCGGCACTCACCGTTGTGGCGTTCTGGGACAGCCTGGTGAGCCTTGCGGAGACCAGCCGGGCCGGCGGCATCGGCGCCTACGTGTGGACGGTGCCCGCGGCGGCGATCCTGGTGGCGATCGGAGTGGCCCGCCGCAACCGCACCGAACTGCCCATCCACGACCGTCAGACCGACATCATCGTCGGGACGATGGGGCTGGTGCTCGCGCTGCTGCTGCAGGGGGTGCTGCTGCAGCGGTACGCACTGTTCTTCCACCTGCTGCGGCTGGACTTCGTGGCGATGTGGTTGTTCATCGTCAGCTGCTGCATCGTGCTGTTCGGACTGCGCCCGGTGATCCGGTTCGCCTGGGTGTGGTTCATGTTGCTGCTCGCATTCTCGCTGCCCTACTACCTCGCGGTGATCCTGTTCGGCGGGGGGAAGTTCGCGGCGGGCGCGGTGACGCTGCTGATCGCGGGCCTCGGCACCGGCATCGCCACCGGACGTACCCGACGGCGCGGTGCGATCGGGTCCGCCGCGGCATGGATCGTCGGGTTCGGTGTGCTGCTCGTGGTCGGCGTCTTCTTCCCGGACGCGCCCATCCAGGTCTACCAGCAGGTTCCTGCGCTGACGGCGATCAGTGTGGTCGGCATGGTGATGTACCTGCGGTCCCGCCGCGGCGCCCCCAAACGGATCCTGGAACGCTCCGTCGAACCGCTGGCCGCCAAGCAGGTGTGGTCCGGTGTGCCGCTGGTGATCGTGGTCGCGCTGGTGCTGTCGTTCTTCCCGCTGCCCGCCGTGACCACCACCGCCCCGATCAGCAGGTCCACTCCCGGCTTCCTGGAGCCGGGCCAGCCGCTGACGGCGCCGACTGGCTGGTCGACCACCGCCGTCCAGACCTACGAGCAGGTGCAGCGGCTGTACGGTGACGACGCGGTGCTGGTGCGTCAGACCATGACCGCCGATGTGGGAAATGTGCGGTGGGACAAGGCGTCCCGACCGCGCACCCTCGTGGTGGACAGTATCGTCAGCGAGCGGCCGTTCGCATTCGGGGTGTACCCGGGACGGGTGTTGTACGGGTTGACCGCGGCCCGGCTGAGCGCACTGCGTCCTGTCGACCTGGGGATGGGGGTCACGGGACAGTTGCTCTCCGTCGTCGACGACGACCTGCTGGTGACGTGGAACTCCCTGCAGTTCGCCTGGGGCAGTGACGACATCGCGCAGCGGGTGACGATCTTCGCCGTCGACAACCACGAACCGGACGCTCCGTTCCCGGTGCCGTCGGGCAACCTGTTCCCGACCCTGCGGACCCTGTTGACCCTGCTGTTCCGCGGCAACGCGGTGCTCGACCAGCGCACGCCGACGTTCAAGGACGGCGAACTGCTCACCGTGTTCGGGCGGGCACTGGTCGGTGCGCAGTTCGCGGCCACGGGAGCACAGCGATGACCACGTTCGCCGACCGTCCGTCGCCCGAGGACGCCACCGAGGAGGAGCAGCAGTACGCGTTGCACCGGGCGATCGACGGTCTGCGCGAGGACGATCCGCTGCGGTCTGCCTCGATCTCCGTCGTCCCCTGGCAGAAGGCGGTGGTCTGGGCGCTGTTGGCGCTGCTTGCGGTGTGCGCGGTCTGGCAGCCGATGCCCACGGCGGTCGCTCTGATCGGGCTGTGCACGCTGGGCTATCTGCTCACGATGGCCGACCGGTTGCTCATCTTCCGGCAGGGCCTGGCGTCGCGGGCGATCGTCATCACCGACGAGGAGGCTCGCGCCACCCCCGACGCCGACCTCCCGCCGTACACGATCCTGGTGCCCGCCTACAACGAGCCCGAGGTGGTGGGCGATCTGATCGGCGCGATGGCGGCGCTTGAGTACCCGTCCGACAAGTTGCAGGTGCTGCTGCTGCTGGAGGCCGACGACGACGTCACCATCGCCGCGGCCCGCGCATGCGCGGAGTCCGACGCCATCACGATCGTGCTGGTGCCACCCGCGGATCCGCGCACGAAACCGAAGGCGTGCAACTACGGTCTGTACTTCGCGACCGGTGAGATCGTGACGATCTTCGACGCCGAAGACCTGCCGGAGCCGCTGCAGCTGCGCCGGGTGGTGACCGCATTCGGCCGGCTGCCCGACGACATCGCCTGCGTGCAGGCCAAACTCGTCTACCACAACGGTCACCAGAATCTGCTCACCGCATGGTTCACCGCCGAGTACGCGTTGTGGTTCGGCTACCTGCTGCCCGGGATGATGGGTTCGACGTCACCGATCCCGCTCGGCGGCACGTCGAATCATCTCCGTCGTGACGTGCTCGAACAGATCGGCGCGTGGGATCCCTTCAACGTCACCGAGGACGCCGACCTCGGACTGCGCATCGCGTCCAACGGCTATCACACCGCGGTGATCGACTCCCGCACGCTCGAGGAGGCCAACAGCGATCCGATCAACTGGATCAGGCAGCGATCCCGTTGGTACAAGGGCTATCTGCAGACCTGGCTGGTGCAGATCCGCAGACCGGTGCGGCTGTATCGCACCATCGGCTTCCGCAGCTTCGTCCGCTTCAACCTGGTGCTCGCGGGCACGCCGATCATCGCGGTGCTCAACCTGGCGTTCTGGTTGATCACCCTGGTCTGGTTCCTCGGCCAGCCCGCGGTGGTCGAGGACATCTTCCCGATGTACATCTACTTCCCGGCGCTCATCGCGCTGATCCTGGGCAACGCCGCCACGCTCTACATGAATCTGATCGCGCTGCGCGAGGACGACCGCTCCGACCTGCTGGTGGCCGCGCTGACCGTGCCCGCTTTCTGGGTGATGATGAGCGTGGCCGCCGCCAAGGGCTGCTACCAGCTGATCCGCAATCCGTCGTACTGGGAGAAGACGTTCCACGGCCTGTCCGAACGGCCCGACGACGTCGAGGCGCAACAGGCCGGGCCGTCGTGACCGATCGCCGGCTCAAGGCGGCGCTGTTCGTCGTGACCCTGGTGATCTATCTCGGGGTCGGATACTGGCTGCAGGTGCGCAACGGCTTCATCCTCGGCGACGCGCTGTCCCGGGTCTCGGCGGCCCAGTCGGTGCTGTTCAGCCGGGACCCGCACCTGGCCGCGATCGGTTTCATCTTCACGCCGTTGACGGCGATGGTGCAGATCCCCGCGGTGCTGGCCAGCCCGCTGTGGCCGGAGATGACCGAGCGGGCGTTCTCGGGCAGCATGATGTCGGCGGTGTTCATGGCCGGTGCGGCCGTGCAGATCCTGTCCATGGGCACCGACCGCGGACTGCCGCGCGGCTACGCGCTCACGATCGCCGCCGTGTTCGCGCTGAACCCGATGATCGTGTTCTACGGCTCGAACGGGATGAGTGAGGCGCCGTTCGTGTTCTTCATGTCGTGGGCGGTGCGCAGGCTGATCCTCTGGATGGTCGACGACGACGTGCACCATCTGGTCACCGCGGGCGGCATCGCGATGGGCCTGGCCTACCTCACCCGCTATGACGCGGTGGCCTGCATCGCGGCGGCCGGACTGCTCGTCGGCGTCACCACCTATCTGCGTGCCACCTCAGCGCCGCGGTTCCGCCGGGCACTGCTCGACCTGCTGATGGTCAGCGGACCCGGCACCGCGGCGTTCCTCGGCTGGGCGGTGATCAGCTGGCTGATCACCGGAGAAGCGTTCGCGCAGTTCACCTCCCAGTACGGCAACACCGCGATACTCGAGCAGTCGGGGCAGACGGTGCCGACCTTCGGTTCCGGGATGCTGTTCGCCGTCGTGTGCATCCTGCTGCTCGCCCCCGCGCTGCTGCCGATCGGGCTGTGGGCGGCGGTGGGACGGGCGCGGGGGCCGAACTGGCAGGTGCTGCTGCCGCCGCTGGCCGTCTACGGCGCCGCTCTGGCATTTCAGACGGTGGGCTACGCCGCCGGGTCGACTTTCCCGTTCCTGCGGTTCTACGTCATCGCGGTGCCGCTGACCGCCTGCCTGGCGATGCTCGCGGTGCCGGACGGCGCGCTGCTGCCGGCCAAAAGGCGCGGCAGGTATGCACCGCCCCCCGTCGAACCGGGCCCTCGCCGGCCGTGGCCGGTCTACGCGACGGTGGCTCTGGTCTTCGCGCTCGGGCTCCCGGTGACGGCGTGGGGGATGAGCCTGCCGAAGTACGCACCGCAGGAGTACGCGCTGGGCGCCGTGCTGGCGCCGGACCCCGACAGCGTCAGCGGCCGCAAGAAGATCGAGCACCGCATCGCCGCCTCCTTCTCCACCGAACGCGAGATCGCGCACTATCTCGACGATCTCGGCCTTCCGGAGAGCTCGGTGATCACCGACACCGTCTACGGGTTCGCCGTCCTGGCGGCGTCGGACCGGCCGAAGACGTTCGTGGTGCCCTCGGATCCGGACTTCACCGCGCTGCTGAACGCGCCCGCCGAGAACGGCGTCCGGTATCTGCTGGCGGTGCCGCCGGAGGGCCGCGGCGCCGCCGATGCGCTGAACCTGCGCTATCCGACGCTGTACGACACCGGCGCCGACGTGGCGACGCTGGAACTCTCGATCCCCAACGACGGTGACAGCCAACCCGATTGGCGGTTGTACCGGGTCAACGAAGCGGTGCCGGAAGCCTAGGCCCGCACACCTGGGTCCCGCCGGCGGTCACCGCGCGGCGTCGGCCACCCGATCGAGGTATGCGCAGATCACCTCGACGAGCATCTGCCGGTCCCGCGCCGTGTCGACCGGCCGGGCCATGATCAGCTCGGTGGTGACAAGGCCGCGCAGGGTCGAGAGCAGGAGGTGGCTCAGCGCGGCGCTGCGGGCGGCGTCGAGTTCGGCTCCGACGCCGATGCCGAGTCCGGCGAAGGTCCTGGCGAGCTGGCCGAGGTGTTCGCCGGCGGCCGCGCCCCTCGTGGCGCGGGTGCCCACCAGGATCTCGATCGCGGCCCGCGACGTCGGACTCGACATCGCCGCCCACGCCGCGCCCACCACCTGTTCCACCCGCTCGCGGGTGTCGGTCGTGGCGTCGGCGGGCGGCAACTGCCGCAGTGCCGCAAGCAGTTCGGCGAAGCCCTCGTCCACGACCGCCATGAGCAGGCCGTCCCGATCGCCGAAGTGGTACTGGATCACTCCCCACGTCATGCCTGCCCGCTCGGCGATGTGCTTGGCGCTTGCCGCGCCGATCCCCTCGTCGAGGACACACCGCACCGTCTCGGCGATCGCCGTGGCCCGGGTGCGCTCGGCGCGCGCCTGATTGCCGTGCGCGGGCCGGCGCGGCGCGACTCGGGGAGCCATGCGGACAAGGGGACCACACGTGGGGGATTGACATCAAAAGATTGAGCGCTTTATGGTTCCACGGCGGTCGAGGCCCGCATGTGGAGGGCGAAGCCCGCGGCGCCATCCGCGCGATGTGACCGCGAGAGGAAAGACACCGATGGGTTCCCTGGACGGCAAGATCGCGATAGTCACCGGAACCAGCCGTGGTGTCGGTGTCGGCATCGCCCACGAGTTGCTGCGCGCCGGGGCCACCGTCATCGGCTGTTCGCGCACACCGCTGCCGGCCATCCCGGGAGTCGGTGAGCATCCCGGCTGGTCGGAGCGGTCGAAACAGTCGGTGTGCGACCAGGGCGACCACCGCGCCATCGACGCATTCGTGCAACAGGTCGCCGACACCTACGGCCGCATCGACATCCTGGTGAACAACGCCGGCGGCACGGTTCCGGCGCCGCACGCGGAGGACATCCCCGAACTGGTGCAGAAGATCCAGGGCGCACCCCGCAGCGACGACGACTACGAGCGGACCGTGATGTTCCATGCGTTCGCCATCCAGATGAACCTCATCAGCCCACTGTGGTTCGCGGTCAGAGTGTTTCGGCAGATGCGGCACCAGGACGGCACCGGCTGCATCATCAACATCTCCAGCGGGGCATCGCATCCGGCCGGTTCGCCGACGCTGGTGTCCTACGGTGCGGCGAAGGCCGGACTCAACCAGATGACCCGTTCGCTCGCCGAGGAGTGGGGACCGCACGCGCGGGTCAACGCACTCGCCCTCGGCCCGCACCTGACCGACAACCTCCGGTCGTTCGTCCTTCCCGCCGACGATCCGGACGGCGCGAAGTATTTCGCGAAGATCCCGCTGCGGCGCGGCGGCGAGCTCGACGAGGTCGGACGGCTCTGCGTGTTCCTCGCCGGTGGTGGGGCCGATTACGTCAACGGCACCACGATCGAAGTCGACGGCGGCATGATGCCCGGCGTGCTCTACGACGCAGGCCTCAAGACCATCACCGACCTGCTGTGAGCGGACGGGAAGCGACCATGGGCGGGAAACGCCGGGTGATCCAGTTCTCCACCGGGAACGTCGGCGTCCACGCGCTGCGGGCGCTGATCGGCAGGCCCGACCTGGAACTGGTGGGTGTGCACGCCAACGGTGCGGCCAAGATCGGACGCGACGCGGCAGAGCTGTGCGGCCTGGCCGAGCCGACCGGCGTCACCGCCACCGACGACATCGACGCGCTGCTGGCGCTGAACGCCGACTGCGTCGTCTACACCTCACAGGCCGAGACGCGGCCCCGGGCAGCGATCGAGGAGATCGCCGGATTCCTCGAAGCGGGGGTCAACGTCGTCGGCACGTCGCTGGTCTGGCTGGTCGCCCCGCACCATGCCGACGCCTGGTTGCGCGAACCGCTGGAACGGGCATGCCGCACCGGCGGCGCCACCCTGTACGTCAACGGCATCGACCCGGGCTTCTCCGGGGACACCCTGGTGCACGCGGCGCTCAGCCTCTCCACCAGGGCGACCGCGGTGACCGTGCAGGAGGTCTTCGACTACGGCTCCTACGACGACGCCGAATTCACCGGCGCCAGTTTCGGATTCGGCACCACGCCGGACCACACGCCGATCATGTTCTCGCCCGGCGTCCTGACGTCCCTGTGGGGCGGACAGGTGCACACCCTGGCCGAGGGCCTGGGTGTCGAGCTCGACGACGTGCGCGAGCGACACGAGAAGTGGGTGACGCCGCAGCCCATCGACTGCACGATGATGACGGTCGAACCCGGCCGGGTCGCGGCGGTGCGATTCGGGGTCGAGGGCGTCGCCGACGGGCGGGCGGTGATCACCATGGAGCACGTCAACCGGCTCACCCAGGCGGCCGCACCGGACTGGATCTACCCGCCGGAGGGCAGGCCCGGCGTGCACCGCGTCGTGGTGCAGGGCGACCCCGGTGTGGAGATCAACGCCCACGTCGGGATCGGGATCGACCACAACCAGGGCGGAGTCATCGCCACCGCCGCACGCGCGGTCAACGCCGTCGGCGCCGTCTGCGACGCCCCGGCGGGCATCCTGGCCGCACACGACCTGAGGCCTGCCGACCACCTCCGCGGCACGATGTGGTGACGTCGCGGGGCGGATCCCGCAACTCTTTCTTTTCGAAATAGTCCGGAGAGACACGCCTGCGGCTAGGCTGCCGCTCGTGGATGACGGCCTCGATCCGGCACACCAGGCCTGGGTCGGCGAAGTTCGGGCGTTCCTGCGCGACTCGGTGACACCGGCGCTCGTGTCCGAACTGGCCGAACACGGTCTCGAACGCATCGGCGGCGAAGTGTCGGCATTCCGTCGCAAGGTCGGCGAGAAGGGCTGGTTCGGCGTCACCTGGCCGAAGGAGTACGGCGGACTCGGGCTCGGCGCCATGTACCAGCACCTGCTGATGCGCGAGTTCGAGTACTGGGGAGTCCCGGGGCCGGATCTGACGGTGACCTCGGTGGCGCCGATGATCATGCGTCACGGCACCGACCAGAACAGGCGCGAATTCCTCCCTCCGATCGCCAGGGGCGAGCTGACCTGTGCCGTCGGCTATTCCGAACCGGACGCGGGCACCGATCTCGCCGCCCTGCGCACCCGCGCCGTCCGTGACGGTGACGAGTGGGTGATCAACGGATCGAAGATCTGGAACAGCGGCGCGCAGCGCAGCACCCACGAGTGGCTCTGTGTGCGCACCGATCCCGATGCCCGGCGGCACCGCGGCATCTCGGTGCTCATCGTGCCGCTCGACTGCCCCGGGATCGAGATCCGGCCGCTGACCGCGTGGTCCGGCTACCGCACCAATGAGGTCTTCTTCCGCGACGTCCGGGTTCCGGCAACGAATCTGATCGGTGAGGAGAACCACGGGTGGACCTACATCACCGGCGCCCTGGATCTCGAGCGCGGCGCGCTCACGAACGCCGGTGACCTGCGGCGTGCGCTCGACGAGTTGCAGCGCCACGCCCGGCTCCCGCGGCGCGACGGATCGGTGCCCGCAGGCAATCCGTTCTTCGTGCGGCGTCTCCTGCAGGCCGAGGCCGACGTCGACGTGGCGATGCTGATGGGACTGGAGGCCGCATCGATGCTCGACACCGGTGTCATCCCGACCGTCGAGGTGAGCGTCGAGAAGGTCTTCACCAGCGAGCTGCGCCAACGGATCGCCGACCTCGCCATCGACCTGCTCGGACCCGACGGCCTGCTGGCGCACCGGACGCCCGGCGCCCCCGCCGACGGCGTCTTCGAGCGGCTGTACCGGGCCGCGCCGTTGATGCGGTTCGGCGGCGGCACCAACGAGGTGCTGCGCGACGTCATCGCACAGCGCGGCCACGGCATGCCGTCCTACGGACGCTGACCGGAGACCCGACATGCGCCTGCTGCCCGACGAGGACGAACTCGAGTTCACCGCGATGCTGCGGCGACTCTTCGCGGCGAACTCCGAGTCACCAGGCGTCTGGGGCCTTCTCGCCGACGCGGGCATCCTCGGACTCGCCCTACCCGAAACCTACGGCGGGTCCGGCGGAACGCTGAAGGACCTCGGTGCCTTCTCGGTGGAGGCGGGCCGCGGCCTGTGCCCGACGATCGTGCACAGCACCATCATCGCCGGCCTTGCCGTGAACGCCATCGGCGATGCCGAACAGCGTGCCGCGCTGCTGCCCGGCATCGCCGCCGGAACATGCCGGTACGCAACGGCTCTGTGGTCGGCCGTCGACGCGCGCGTCGGGACGCCCACGCTGCTGGCCGCACCCGACGGCCAGGGCTGGCTGCTCAACGGCTGCGCCGACTTCGTGCTCGACGCGGCACACGCCGATTTCGTCATCGTCTCCGGCACTGATACCGCCGACACACGATCGCTGGTGTTCGTGGTGCCCACCCTCTCCCCGGCGCTGCGCGCCGAACCGCTGACCATGATGGGCGGGCAGACCGCGGCGCGGCTGCACTTCGACGGCGTCAGGGTCGACGACCGCCGCATGGTGCTCGGCGACACCAGGGGAGTGACCGACGACCAGCTGCACCGGCTCGCCATGGTCGCCACCGCCCTGACGTCCCTCGACCTCGTCGGAGTCGGCGAGGCGGCCCTGCAGCGCACCGTCGACCACACCGTGCTGCGCCACCAGTTCGGCAGGCCCATCGCGTCGTTCCAGGCCGCACAGCATCTGGTGGCCGACATGCACATCGCCCTTGCGGCGGCCCGGCTGTCCTGCTGGGCGGCGGTGTCACTCCTCGACGACGGTCATGACGCCACCCGCCCGACCGCCGTCGCCCGCATGCACGCCGCAGGGGCCGCCAAGCTCGCCACCCTCGATGCGCACCAGCTGCACGGCGGCATGGGATACGTCGTCGACACCGACCTGCACCGGTATTCCGAACGGGCGCGGGTGCTCTCCACGCTCGGCGGCGGCGCCGACGTGGCCGCGACGTGGCTGGAGGGAGCCGACTCGTGAACCAGGACAGCCTGATCGACGCCGAATCAGCGGCCCGGGTGGGCACCGTCGCCGCCCGCGGCGCCGGGGACGTGGACCGGTTGCAATGGCAGCGCTGGGCGGCGGCGGTGGGTGACCACAACCCGCTGTGGTTCGACACGGAGTACGCCCGCGCCAACGGGTACGACGACGTGATCTGTCCGCCGCTGTACCTGCAGTACGCGGTGCTCGGTGTCGCGGCGCTGGCCGACCTGCGTCCCGACGGTTCGTCGGGAGCGGTGTCCGGCGGGCTGGCATTCCCCCGCGCGCCGCGCCGGATGGCCGGCGGCGAATCCACCACGTTCCATCTGCCCGCCTATCACCGCGACGAGGTCGAGATGGTCCGCACCATCGAGTCGATCGTCGAGAAGCATGGCAGGTCAGGCCGTTTCGTGCTGGTGACGTGGCACACCGGCTACCGCAATCAGCACGGTGCGCTGCTGGCCGAGGCCACCACGTCGATGATCGCCCGGCCATAGGAGACCGCGAGTGACCGACCAGCTGTTCTTCGAGGACGTCGAACCCGGCGACGCGATCACCCCGCTCGCGGTGACCGTGGACCGGACGCAGATGTTCTTCTTCAGCGCCGCCACCTACAACGGTCACCGCATCCACTACGACAGGGACTGGGCGACGACCGTCGAGGGATACGACGACGTACTGGTGCAGGGCCCGTTGCAGTCCGCCCTGCTGGCACGCGCCCTCACCGACTGGATCGGCGGCCGCGGCCGGCTGATCCGGTACTCGGTGCAGAACCGCGCCGTGGCCTATCCCGGTGAGGAGCTGACGTTCGCAGGGACGGTGACGGCCAAGCGGATGGACGACGGGGTCGGCCTCGTCGACGTCGACATCGCGGGCCGGCGGGGAGACACGGTGCTCATGCCGGGTACGGCGACGGTGGCCCTGCCGAGGCGGGACGGCGCGTGACGGGACTGCGCGGCGAAGCGGCGATCGTCGGGATCGCGGAACTGCCCGCCCAGCGCAAGCAGACCCGTCCCGAGCTCTTCACCATCGACCAGTACGCCGCGCTGGCCGCGATGGTGAGCCGGGACGCCGGCCTGGACACCGCGGTGATCAACGGCATCGTCTGCCACGGCATCGCCGAATCGGCCATGTTCGCCCCGGCCACCCTCAGTGAATACCTCGGGCTGCCCATCGATTTCGGTGAGCGGGTCGACCTGGGGGGCGCCACGTCGGCGGGCATGGTGTGGCGCGCGGCCGTCGCCGTCGAACTGGGCCTCTGCGATGCCGTGCTCGCCGTCGTCCCCGGGTCGACGATGCTGCCGCGGTCACAGCGCCGGCCGCCGCAGCAGCCCGCCTGGTACGGCGCGTCGAGCAACGAGTTCGGTTCGCCGCAGGCCGAGTACGAGATCCCGTACGGCAACGTCGGCCAGAACGCGCCCTACGCTCAGATCGCCCGGCGGTACGCGGCGCTGTACGGATACGATCCCGTCGCGCTGGCCAAGATCGCCGTCGACCAGCGCACCAATGCGTGCGCTCATCCCGGCGCGGTGTTCCACGGCAAGCCGCTCACCGTCGAGGACGTGCTGGACAGCCCGATGATCGCCGACCCCATCCACATGCTGGAGACCGTGATGCGCGTCCAGGGCGGCGCGGGCGTGCTGATCGCCAACGCCGACCTCGCGGCGCGTTCCCGGCACCGGCCGGTGTGGATCAAGGGTTTCGGCGAACACATCGCCTTCAAGACGCCGACCTACGCCGACGACCTGATGGTGACCCCCGTCGCCCGGTCTTCGGCGAAGGCGTTCGCGATGGCCGGCCTGACCCAGGCCGACGTCGACGTCGCGTCGGTGTACGACTGCTACACCATCACTGTCCTGATGAGCCTGGAGGACGCCGGCTTCTGTCCCAAGGGCGAAGGCGCACAGTGGATCAACGAAACCGATCTGACCTATCGGGGCGACTTCCCGCTCAACACCGCCGGTGGCCAGCTGTCCTTCGGGCAGGCCGGCATGGCGGGCGGCATGCACCACGTGGTCGACGCCGCGCGTCAGGTGATGGGCCGCAGCGCCGACGCCCAGGTGGCCGGCTGCGACGTCGCCTTCGTCACCGGCACCGGCGGCATCATGAGTGAGCAGGTGGCCCTGGTGCTGGGAGGTGACTGACAGGTGACCGGCATGCCCCCCGAATCGCGGCCTGTTGTGCCGCTGCCGGAGCCGACCCCGGTGTCCGCACCGTACTGGCATGCGCTGACCGAACACCGCATCGTGATCCAGTACAGCCCGTCCCTGGGACGCCATGTGTTCTATCCCCGCACCCTGGCGCCGGGGACGCTGGCCGACGACCTGGAGTGGCGCGAGATCTCCGGCGCCGGTGAGCTGTTCACCTACACCGTGGCGCGGCGGCCCACCGGTCCACCGTGGGCCGATGCGCTGCCGCAACTGCTCGCCGTCGTCCAGTGGGACGAGGGACCGCGTGTGAGCACCGAACTGGTCGACGTCGAACCCGAGCAGATCCGGGTCGGGATGCGGGTCACCCCGGTGTTCCACGACGTGCCGGGCACCGGCGTGACGCTGCTGCGGTACCGGCCGGCGTGAGACGTCAGGACTTGCGTCGGGCCTTGCGCCTGCGCTTGGCGGCGAGCCGGTCCAGTTCGGCGAGCAGGGTGTCGGCGCGGGCGCACTCGTCGGCGTAGTACTGCGCCGACCAGTTGAGCACCGCGACGGGATACTCCCATTCGGGTACCGGCGCCGCACCCTCGGCGTGGTCCTGGGCGAGCACCCTCATGCGTTCGGACTGCGCGCGGTGCGCCAGCACCATCTCACGCAGTTTCGCCGGATCGGCGGTGTGGCCCAACCACGCCCGCAGCATGATGCCGTGTTTGAGCACGGCGGGCTCCGGCGCCGCCTCGGCCGTCCACGCGGACACGGCCCGTTCGCCCTCGGGGGTGATGCGGTAGACCCGCTTCTCGCGCTCACCGCGCTTGCGCGCGACGTTCTTGTTGTCGTCCAGGCGCGACGCGACCAGACCCAACTCCTCGAGCTTGTGCAGCTCGCCGTAGATCTGGCTGTAGGACGGCGCCCAGTAGAAGAACTTGAGGCTCCAGTCGGCCCAGCGCTTCATGTCGAAACCCGACAGCTCCTGACCGAAGGACAGCAGGCCCAGCACCGCGTAGCTCGTCGCCCGCAGTCGCGGACCCGGCTCCGGGTGGTCGTCGGCCATGGCGACACCCTAGATGAGCGGCCGCCCAGGGATGCCGACAATCCGGCCCGGCCCATCTCTATTTCTGATAGAAACAGGTCACCACCGACGAGGAGCCCATGGACGACGGAGTAGCCGCGATGCTGCGGACGCTCGACGACGCCTTCCCGGCGGTCGAGCAGATGTCCGCCGAGGCGGCGCGCGTGGCGGTGGCCGCCAGGCGCCAGGCGGTGACCAACGTCGACGACGCCGCGGCCCGTGACCGCGTCATCGACACCGCGACCGGATCCATCGCCGTGCGGATCTACCGGCCGCACGGTCCCGGTGACACGCCACTTCCCGGTGTGGTGTTCTACCACGGCGGCGGATTCGTGTTGTGCGACATCGAAAGCCACGACGGATTCTGCCGGGCGATGTCCCGACACACCGGATCGGTGGTGATCTCGGTCGGTTACCGGCTCGCCCCCGAGCACCCGGCGCCCGCCGCCGCGGAGGACGCCTTCGCGGCCTTCGACTGGGTCACCCGCAACGCCGCGGAACTCGGCGTCGACCCCCGGCGTATCGCCGTGGCGGGAGACAGTGCCGGCGGCAACCTCGCCGCCGTCACGTCGATCCTGTGCCGGGAACGGGGCACGGTCCCGCCGCTCGCGCAGATCCTGCTCTATCCGGTGATCGACCCGTCGTGCGACAGCGTCAGCCAGCGCCTGCGCGCCACCGGATATGCCACCACCCGTGCTGCCCTGCAATGGTATTGGCGGCAGTACCTCGGCGGAACGGCGCTGCCCGAACCGGCTTACCTCGTCGCGCCCGCACGCGCGGACTCCCTGGCGGCGCTGCCCGCGGCGATCGTGGTCACCGCCACCCTCGACCCGCTGCACAGCGAAGGCGCGGCGTACGCCCGGCGACTGCGCGAGGACGGTACCGCGGTGCTGCACCGCGACTTCCGCGGTCTCTTCCACGGCTTCCTCACCATGATGGCCTTCCCGCCCGCGGTCGCCGCCCGCGAACTGCTGTGGTCGGACATGCGCCACCTGCTCGCCGCCCGCGTCGCGGAGGCGGTGTCGTGACGGGCGGGCGCCACGACGTGATCGTGATCGGTGCCGGCTTCGCGGGGCTGTACGCGGTACACCGCGCCGCCGCGGCCGGCCTGAGCGTCATGGGTATCGACGCCGCCGGCGGCGTTGGCGGAACCTGGTACTGGAACCGCTACCCGGGCGCGCGCTGCGACGTGGAGAGCGTCGACTACTCGTACTCCTTCGACGAGGACCTGCAGCAGTCGTGGACGTGGACCGAGCGGTTCGCCGGCCAGCCGGAGATCCTGGCCTACCTAGAGCACGTCGCCGACCGGTTCGACCTGACCCGCCACTACGTGTTCGGCACGGCCGTGACGGGCGCCGCCTTCGACGAGCGAACCGGGACGTGGGAGGTGCGCACGTCGAACGGCACGCAGCACCGTGCTTCGTTCCTGCTGTGCGCCACCGGCTGCCTGTCCGCGGTCAACCGGCCGCACCTGCCGGGCGTCGGGGACTTCGCCGGCGAGGTCTACCACACTGCGGCCTGGCCTCAGCGCGACCCAGATTTCTCCGGCAAGCGCGTCGGGCTGGTCGGCACCGGGTCCTCGGGTATCCAGGCCGCACCCCTCATCGCGGCGTCGGCCGCGTCGCTGACGGTCTTCCAACGGTCGCCGAACTACAGCGTGCCGATGCCGAACCACCCATGGACCGACGACGACATGCGCCGCATCCGGGCGGAGTACGCCGAGCGGCGCCGCCGCTCGGCCTACGCGCCCGCGGGGACGCCGCACACCAGCCCGGCCGGACCCGCCGCCGACACCAGTCCCGAGGAACGTGAAGCGGCCCTGCGGCAGCGGTGGACCCAGGGCGGTGTGCTGTTCAGCAAGACGTTCGCCGACCAGTTGACGGACCTGGCCGCCAACGACATCGCACGGGAGTTCGCCGAGGCACGCATCAGGGAGCTCGTCGCCGATCCGGCGGTCGCCGACGACCTCGTCCCGGCCGACCATCCGATCGGCACCAAGCGCATCTGCACCGACACGGGGTACTACGAGACCTTCAATCTCGACCACGTCAGCCTGGTCAACCTGCGCCGCGAGCCCATCACCGCCGTCACAGCCGGCGCCGTGCAGACGACCACCTCCGAATACCCCTGTGACGTCCTGGTGTTCGCCACCGGGTTCGACGCGATGACCGGCGCACTGAGCCGCATCGACCCGGTCGGCGCGGGCGGTGCCCGGCTGGGTGACCTGTGGGCCGACGGACCGGTCACGTTCCTCGGGATGATGATCCCGAAGCTGCCGAATCTGTTCAGTTTCAGTGGACCGGGCAGCCCGTCGGTGCTGGCCAACATGGTCCTGCACGCCGAGGCCCAGGTCGACTGGGTGATGGCCTTGATCACCGAGGCCCGCGTGCAGGGTGTCACCCAGGTGGAACCCCGTGCCGATGCCGCCGACGCGTGGACCCGGCACGTCACCGAGGTGGCCGAGGGCACGCTGTTCGTCCACGCCGCCTCGTCGTGGTACCTCGGTGCGAACATCGAGGGCAAGAAGCGGGTGTTCATGCCGTACGTCGGGGGATTCGGCAACTACCGCAGGCAGTGCGACGACGTCGCCGCAAACGACTACGCCGGACTGGTGTTCACCTCACGATGAGGACGTCCCATGCATGAGACCATCCAGCAGGTCCTTCGCGACCGCATGGACGACGACGGCGTCGCCGTCATGTACGGGGACAGGACGTGGTCCTGGCGCGAGCATCTCGCGGAGGCCGCCGCCGAGGCGTCGGCGATGATCGATTCGGCCGATCCGACCCGGCCACTGCATGTCGGGGTGCTGCTCGGCAACACCCCGGAAATGTTGCGATCCATGGCCGCCGCCGCACTGGGTGGCTACGTGCTGTGCGGCATCAACACCACCCGCCGTGGCGCGGGTCTGCTCGACGACATCCGCCGATCGGATTGTCAACTGCTGCTGGTCGATCCCGACCACCTGCCGCTGCTCGACGGGCTGGATCTGACCGGTGTGACAGTCATCGACGTGACATCACCGGCCTACCTGAAGGCGGTCGGCGCCGCGGGAGCGCTGGTGCCGCACCGCGAGGTCGCGGCCACCGACCCGATGATGCTGATCTTCACCTCGGGCACCAGCGGCAACCCGAAGGCGGTGCCCTTCGCCCACGTGATGGCGGTGCTGAGTGGCAGCAGCCTGGTGCTGCAACACGACATCACACCCGACGACGTCTGCTATCTGTCGATGCCGTTGTTCCACTCGAACGGCGTGGCGGGTGGCTGGTCGGTGGCCGTCTGCAGCGGCGCGGCGATGGTGCCCGCCAAGTTCTCGGCCTCACGCTTCATCGACGACATCCGGCGGTACGGCGCCACGTACATGAACTACGTCGGCAAGCCGCTCGCACTGGTGCTCGGTACCCCGGAGCGACCGGACGACGCCGAAAACCCGCTGCGGGTCGCGTTCGGCAACGAGGCCGCCGACCGCGACATCGAGGCATTCGCGCGGCGGTTCGGCTGCCGGGTGATGGACGGGTTCGGCTCCAGCGAGTTCGCCGTCATCGTGGTCCGCGAGGACGGCACCCCGCCCGGATCCATCGGCAAGGGCTGGGAAGGTGTCGCCGTCTACCACCCCGACACCGTGACCGAGTGCGCAACAGCAGTTTTCGACCAGACCGGTGCGCTGGTCAACTTCGACGCCGCGGTGGGCGAACTGGTCAACACCACCGGCGGCGGTGCGTTCGGCGGATACTACAACGATCCCGGTGCCACCGACGAGCGCATGCGCCACGGGATGTACTGGTCCGGGGACCTCGCCTACCGCGACGCCGAAGGATGGATCTACCTGGCGGGCCGCACCGCCGACTGGATGCGGGTCGACGGCGAGAACCTCGCCGCCGCACCGATCGAACGAATCCTGCTGAGGCTGCCCGAACTCAACCAGGTCGCGGTCTACGCGGTGCCCGACCCGCACGTCGGCGACCAGGTGATGGCCGCGGTCGTCCTGAACGACGGTGCCGAACTCACCCCCGCCGAACTCGAGGCCTTCCTCGCCGGGCAACGGGATCTGTCCCCCAAGGCGTGGCCGCGATTCGTCCGCATCAACGACGCGCTGCCGCAGACGGCCACCAACAAGATCCTCAAGCGCGAACTGATCAAGGACGGCGTGACCGCCGGCGGGGGAGCGCTGTGGGAGCGGCCGGCCCGGTCCCGAACGTATCGGCCCGTCCGCTACGCCGGCGCGGACTGATCCGTCCGACGGCCGCCGGTGTAGTCGACCTCCCAGTGCTTGATGCCGTTGATCATGCTCGACCGCAGCCGCTCGGGATCTCCGAGTGGCTTCAGATCGGGGAGGTGATCGGCGATGGCATTGAACATCAGGTCGATCGTCATCCTCGCGAGGTTGGCGCCGACACAGTAGTGCGCGCCGGTGCCACCGAATCCGAGGTGGGGGTTGGGGTGTCGCAGGATGTCGAATCGGGACGGCTCGTCGAAGACCTCTTCGTCGAAGTTCGCGGACCGGTAGAACAGCACCAGTCGCTGCCCCTTGCGGATGCGGACGCCACCGAGTTCGGTGTCCCGCAACGCGGTGCGCTGGAACGCGTTGATCGGGGAGGCCCAGCGGATGATCTCGTCCGCTGCGGTCTTCGGGCGGCGGGCCTTGAACAGCTCCCACTGCTCGGGGTGCTCGGTGAAGGCCATCATCCCCTGCGTGATGGACTGGCGCGTCGTCTCGTTGCCCGCGATGGTCAGCGTGACGACGAACATCCCGAACTCGGCCTCCGTCAGCTGGCCCTCGTCGTCGGCGTCCATCAACGCACTGACGATGTCCTCGCTGCGCTGCCCGGCTTTGCGCTGTGCCAATTGCATCGCGTACCACATCAATTCGGCCGCTGAGCCCAGCGAGTCGTATCCGGCGAACTCGGGGTCCTCGTCGCCGATCATCTGATTGCTCCAGTCGAACAGCTTCTCCCTGTCCTCCTGCGGTACGCCAAGCAGACCGGCGATGGCCTGCAGCGGTAGTTCGCGGGCGACGTCGAGCACGAAGTCGCCGGTGGAGAGTCCGGCCGCCGCGGCCGCGATGCGCTGAGCGCGCTGATCGAGTTCGGCGCGCAACCGCTCGACGGCCCTCGGGGTGAAGCCGCGGGAGATGATCTTGCGCAGCCGTGTGTGCTCCGGATCGTCCATCATGATCATCGACGCGCGGCCGGCCTCGATCTGACCGCCGCCGCCGGTGACCTTATAGCGGGGCACCACCGACTTCTCCGACGAGGAGAACACGTCGCTGCGCACCGAGACCTCGCGCACGTCGCGGTGCTTGGTCACCACCCAGTAGCCGCCGTCGCCGAAGCCGCCGACGTCGGGTGGCTGGGCATTCCACCAGAGCGGCGCCGAGCGACGCAGCTCGGCCAGTTCCTCGACGGGCAACCGGTGGACGTAGATGTCGGGGTCGGTGAAGTCGAAGCCGGGTGGCAGCAGCGGAGCGGGCATGTCGGCACCTCTCTAACTCTTCCGCTTAGGAATACCTCACAGTGGTGCCCGGGGTGACCGATATCGACGGAATGGCGCGTCTCGCGGGTGTAGCGTCCCGGCCATGTCGCCGGAATTCGCGGGCAGGATCGACCTCGACATCCGGGATTCGCAGCCGGACTGGGGGCCCTACGCCGCGCCGACCGCGCCCGCCGGCGCGCCCAACGTGCTGTACCTGGTGTGGGACGACACCGGCATCGCGACGTGGGACTGCTTCGGAGGCCTGGTGGACATGCCCGCCATGAGCCGGATCGCCGACCGCGGTGTGCGGATGAGCCAATTCCACACCACCGCACTGTGTTCGCCCACCCGGGCATCGATGCTCACCGGGCGCAACGCGACCACGGTCGGCATGGCCACCATCGAGGAGTTCACCGACGGGTTCCCGAACTGCAACGGCCGCATCCCCTTCGACACCGCGCTGCTGTCCGAGGTGCTCGCCGAGCAGGGATACAACACCTACTGCGTCGGCAAGTGGCACCTCACGCCGCTCGAGGAGTCCAACCTGGCGGCCACCCGCAGGCACTGGCCGCTCTCACGCGGGTTCGAGCGCTTCTACGGCTTCATGGGCGGCGAGACCGACCAGTGGTATCCCGAACTCGTCTACGACAACCACCCCGTCGCGCCGCCCGCCACCCCCGAGGACGGCTACCACCTGTCGAAAGACCTGGCCGACAAGACGATCGAGTTCATCCGCGACGCCAAGGTGATCGCCCCGGACAAGCCCTGGTTCACCTACCTGTGTCCCGGCGCCGGCCACGCACCGCACCACGTCGCCCCGGAGTGGGCGGACCGCTACGCCGGACGCTTCGACATGGGCTACGAGCGCTACCGCGAGATCGTGCTGGAGAACCAGAAGAAGCTGGGCGTCGTCCCGGCCGACACCGAACTGTCGCCGATGAACCCCTACCGCGGCGTCACCGGTCCGGACGGGCAGCCGTGGCCGGAGCAGGACACCGTTCGGCCCTGGGACTCGCTGAGCGGGGACGAGCAGCGGTTGTTCAGCCGGATGGCCGAGGTCTTCGCCGGATTCCTGAGCTACACCGACGCCCAGATCGGCCGGGTGCTCGACTACCTCGAGGAGTCCGGCCAGCTCGACAACACGATCGTCGTCGTCATCTCCGACAACGGGGCCAGCGGCGAAGGGGGACCCAACGGTTCGGTCAACGAGGTCAAGTTCTTCAACGGCTACATCGACACCACGGAGGAGGGCATCCGGTTCCTCGACCGGCTGGGCGGCCCGCAGACCTACAACCACTATCCGATCGGCTGGGCGATGGCCTTCAACACGCCCTACAAGCTGTTCAAGCGCTACGCCTCACACGAGGGCGGCATCGCCGACACCGCCATCGTCTCGTGGCCGGCGGGCATCGCCGCGCACGGCGAGGTGCGCGACCACTACGTCAACGTCTGCGACGTCACCCCCACGGTGTACGACCTGCTCGGCATCACACCACCCGACACGGTGAAGGGAGTGGCGCAGAAACCGTTGGACGGCATCAGTTTCCGCGCGGCGCTCGACGACCCGGCCGCCGACACCGGCAAGGACACCCAGTTCTACACGATGCTCGGCACCCGCGGCATCTGGCACCGGGGGTGGTTCGCCAACACGGTGCACGCCGCATCGCCGGCCGGCTGGTCGCACTTCGACCGCGACCGCTGGGAGCTCTTCCACATCGCCGACGACCGCAGCCAGTGCCGGGATCTCGCCGCCGAACACCCCGACAGGCTCGAGGAACTCAAGGCGCTGTGGTTCAGCGAGGCCGAGAAGTACAACGGCCTGCCATTGGCGGACCTGAACATCCTCGAGACGTTGTCGCGTCACCGGCCCTACCTGGCCGGCGCGCGTGACTCCTACACCTACTACCCGGGCACCGCCGACGTCGGCGTCGGCGCCGCGGTCGAGATCCAGGGCAGATCGTTCGCGGTGCGCGCCGACGTGCTGCTCGACGACGCGGACACCGAAGGCGTGGTGTTCAAACACGGTGGCGCACATGGCGGACACGTGCTGTTCTTCGCCGACGGCCGACTCAACTACGTGTACAACTTCCTCGGCGAGAAGGAGCAGACGCTGTCCTCGCCGACGGCCGTCGGACCCGGCCGGCACACGCTGGGCGCCGGATTCGTCCGCACCGGCACGGTCGAGGGCAGCCACACCCCACTCGGCGAGGCGACGCTCTATGTCGACGACGAAGCCGTCGCAACGCTGCCGGACGTGCAGGTGCACCCCGGCACATTCGGGCTGGCGGGTGCGGGCCTGTCGGTCGGACGCAACACCGGCTCACCGGTGTCGCGCAGCTACACCGCGCCGTTCCCGTTCACCGGCGGCACCATCGAGCTGGTGAACGTCGACGTCTCGGGCACACCGTATGCCGACCTGGACCGCGAGTTCGCGCGGGCGTTCGCGAGGGACTGACGATGAACAGAGCTTTGGTACCGGTGCTGGCCGTGGTGTGCCTGGCGACGGCGTGCGCGCGAACCGACGACGGCACAGCGGTGGCGGCGTCGCAGCCGCCGGGATCCGAGGAGTCGGCGCAGCCGTCGTCGAGCAGCGCGGCGGTGACGCCGCCGTCCGGGCCGATCGACTTCGGGGTCGTCCCGACCGATCGGGTGCCGGTGCCCCCGGGAACCGTGACCTGCGCGCCGGAGCCGCGGCCTGCCGCCGAGGCGACGGTCCCCGGACCCGGCCCCACCGCACCCGTGATCACCGTGGCCGTCCCGGACGGCTTCGGGCCGCCGCAGCCCAGCGGCGACGGGGTGCTCATCGCGGGCCCCGAGGACATCAAGGCCCTGGTGACCGTGACCCCGACCGACGAGGAGCCTGCCTACGCGTTCGAGACGTACTCCGACCGGCTCGTCGCCGACTCGTCGATCAGCGCGGTGAGCGTGCTGCCCGGTGAGCTCTGCGACTACAGCGGCCAGGAACTGATGGGCACGTTGTCCAACACCGATCAGGACGCCATCGAATACCGGGACCGCATCGTGCACATCTGGACCCCGGACGGCGGCATGTATTTGGCAGCGGTGCACGTCACGGCGCCGATGGCGGCCGCGGGCTTCGAAGCCGCGGCCGAGGTGTTCACCGGGGACTTCGGCGTCGCACTACCCTGAGACACGCCCTTGCGGGCGCAGTGCCTCCGGCCATGAGGGCTTCGGTTGCCGGGGCCGTGATCGCTGACCAGCGACGATTTGGTTCTCCGCAGGTCCTCACCTAGAATCAACGGGTTGCCTTGGGCAGACCTCGGCCGATCCATTCGGATGGGCCCTGCGTGCTCTTCGGTGACGCAAGACCGCGTACGACCAGGTCGGTATCTGGCGTGCAGACATAACCCAGGTCAGGAGATCGAGTGATTCAGCAGGAATCGCGGCTGAAGGTCGCCGACAACACGGGTGCCAAGGAGATCTTGTGCATCCGTGTGCTCGGTGGCTCGGGTCGGCGATACGCCGGCATCGGCGATGTGATCGTGGCGACCGTCAAGGACGCCATCCCCGGCGGCAACGTCAAGCGCGGCGACGTCGTCAAGGCCGTCATCGTCCGCACCGTCAAGGAGCGCAGGCGCGCCGACGGCAGCTACATCAAGTTCGACGAGAACGCCGCCGTCATCATCAAGCCCGACAACGACCCGCGCGGCACCCGCATCTTCGGCCCGGTCGGCCGCGAACTGCGTGAGAAGCGCTTCATGAAGATCGTCTCGCTTGCCCCGGAGGTGTTGTAGATGAAGGTCCACAAGGGCGACACGGTGCTGGTCATCTCCGGCAAGGACAAGGGCGCCAAGGGCAAGGTCATCGAGGCCTACCCGACCCGCGAGAAGATCCTCGTCGAGGGCGTCAACCGGATCAAGAAGCACACCGCGCAGTCGGCGAACGAGCGGGGCGCGTCCTCGGGCGGCATCGTCACGCAGGAGGCGGCGATCCACGTGAGCAACGTGATGGTGATCGACTCCGACGGCAACCCGACCCGCATCGGCTACCGCTTCGACGACGAAACCGGCAAGAAGGTCCGCGTCTCGAAGCGCAACGGCAAGGACATCTGACATGACCACCGCTGAGAAGACCATCCCCCGCCTGAAGCAGCGCTACCGCGACGAGATCAAGGACGCGCTGAACAAGGAGTTCGGCTACGCCAACGTCATGCAGATCCCCGGCGTGGTCAAGGTCGTCGTCAACATGGGTGTCGGCGACGCCGCCCGCGACGCCAAGCTGATCAACGGCGCGGTCAACGACCTGGCGCTGATCACCGGCCAGAAGCCGGAGATCCGCCGCGCCCGCAAGTCGATCGCACAGTTCAAGCTCCGCGAGGGCATGCCGATCGGTGCACGCGTGACACTGCGCGGCGACCGGATGTGGGAGTTCCTGGACCGGCTGACCTCGATCGCGCTGCCGCGAATCCGCGACTTCCGCGGCCTGAGCCCCAAGCAGTTCGACGGCACGGGCAACTACACCTTCGGCCTGAACGAGCAGTCGATGTTCCACGAGATCAACATCGACGACATCGACCGGCCCCGTGGCATGGACATCACCGTCGTCACCACGGCGACGAACGACGACGAAGGACGAGCGCTGCTGCGGGCGCTGGGCTTTCCGTTCAAGGAGAACTGAGCAGATGGCAAAGAAGGCGCTGGTCAACAAGGCCAACAAGAAGCCGAAGTTCAAGGTGCGGGGTTACACCCGCTGCCAGCGGTGCGGCCGTCCCCACGCGGTGTTCCGCAAGTTCGGGCTGTGCCGCATCTGCCTGCGTGAAATGGCGCATGCGGGTGAGCTGCCCGGTGTGCAGAAGTCCAGCTGGTAAGCCGGCTTTCAAATCAGACCAATCCAAACAGGTTGCGGTAGGCCCCCGATGGAACTGACCACAGTGGGAACCGCCGCGAGGAAGGTGAACCGGCTGTCATGACAATGACGGACCCGATCGCAGACTTCTTGACACGTCTGCGCAACGCCAATTCGGCGTACCACGACGAGGTGACACTGCCCCACTCGAAGATCAAGGCCAACATCGCCGAGATCCTCAAGGAGCAGGGTTACATCTCCGATTTCCGCACCGAGGATGCCCGCGTCGGCAAGTCCCTGGTCGTGCAGCTCAAGTACGGCCCGAGCCGTGAGCGCAGCATCGCGGGTCTGCGCCGGGTGTCCAAGCCCGGCCTGCGGGTGTACGCGAAGTCAACCAACCTGCCCCGGGTGCTCGGCGGCCTTGGCGTGGCGATCATCTCCACGTCGTCGGGCCTGCTCACCGACCGCCAGGCAGCGCGAAGCGGCGTGGGCGGCGAAGTCCTCGCCTACGTGTGGTGAGGGGGAACTGAATCATGTCGCGCATTGGTAAGCAGCCGGTCACCATCCCCAGCGGGGTCGATGTGACCATCGACGGTCAGAACGTCTCGGTGAAGGGGCCCAAGGGCACCCTGGCCGTGGCCCTGGCCGAGCCGATCAAGGTTTCACAGGACGACGGCGCCATCGTGGTGACCCGGCCCAACGACGAGCGGCGCAACCGCTCGCTGCACGGGCTCTCGCGGACGTTGGTGGCCAACCTGGTCACCGGTGTCACCGAGGGGTACACCACCAAGATGGAGATCTTCGGCGTCGGCTACCGCGTGGTGCTCAAGGGCAACACGCTGGAGTTCGCGCTGGGATACAGCCACCCCGTCGTCATCAACGCGCCCGAGGGTGTGACCTTCGCGGTGGAGACGCCGACGAAGTTCTCGATCTCGGGCATCGACAAGCAGAAGGTCGGCCAGATCGCGGCCAACATCCGCCGCCTGCGTAAGAGCGATCCCTATAAGGGCAAGGGGATCCGCTACGAAGGTGAGCAGATCCGCCGCAAGGTCGGAAAGACAGGTAAGTAGAGATGGCTACTGCGAAGACAGAAGCCCCCACCACGCGCAAGCCCGTGGGGCAGAACATCTCCCAGACCCGCCGGACGTCGCGACTGCGTCGGCACGCGCGGCTGCGGAAGAAGGTCGCCGGCACCGCCGACGTGCCGCGCCTGGTGGTGCACCGTTCGTCGCGGCACATCCACGTGCAGCTGGTGGACGACCTCACCGGCACCACCCTGGCGGCGGCCTCGTCGATCGAGGCCGACGTGCGGGCGGTGGACGGCGACAAGAAGGCCCACAGCGTTCGCGTCGGTCAGCTGATCGCGGAGCGCGCCAAGGCCGCGGGTGTCGAGAAGGTCGTGTTCGACCGCGGCGGATACACCTACGGCGGACGGATCGCATCGCTCGCCGATGCGGCTCGCGAAGGCGGGCTCACGTTCTGATGATTGTTAGCAACGGAAGGACTGCATGATGGCCGAGCAGGCAGCAGGAGCGGCCGGGCCGGCGACGTCCGACCAGCGAGGCTCCCGCGACAATCGCGGCGACAACCGGGGCCGTCGTGACGACCGCGGTGGACGCGGCGGACGCGACGGTGGCGACAAGAGCAACTACCTGGAGCGCGTCGTCGCGATCAACCGGGTTTCCAAGGTGGTCAAGGGTGGTCGGCGTTTCAGCTTCACCGCCCTGGTCATCGTCGGTGACGGCAAGGGCATGGTCGGCGTCGGTTACGGCAAGGCCAAAGAGGTTCCCGCCGCGATCGCCAAGGGCGTCGAGGAGGCTCGCAAGGGCTTCTTCCGCGTGCCGCTGATCGGTGGCACCGTCACGCATCCGGTGCAGGGTGAGGCGGCCGCAGGCGTGGTGATGCTGCGTCCGGCCAGCCCCGGTACCGGTGTGATCGCCGGTGGTGCGTGCCGTGCGGTGCTGGAATGCGCCGGCGTGCACGACATCCTGGCCAAGTCGCTGGGCAGCGACAACGCGATCAACGTGGTGCACGCCACCGTTGCCGCGCTGAAGATGCTGCAGCGTCCGGAAGAGGTGGCCGCCCGTCGCGGGCTGTCCATCGAGGATGTCGCCCCGGCCAGCATGTTGCGGCACCGTCGTGAGGCTGACGCGCTGGCCGCGTCGGCTGCACGTGAAGGGTCGGCGTAGGCAATGGCATCGCAAAAAACACTGAAGATCACCCAGGTGCGCGGCACCATCGGTGCGCGCTGGAACCAGCGGGAGAGTCTGCGCACACTCGGCTTGCGGAAGATCCGCCAGTCGGTGGTCCGTGAGGACAACGAGCAGACCCGCGGACTCATCAAGACCGTGCACCACCTCGTTGACGTAGAGGAGGTCTGAGAATGACACCGATCAAGCTCCATGACCTGAGGCCGGCACCCGGCGAGAAGAAGGCCAAGCAGCGCGTCGGTCGCGGCGAGGGCTCCAAGGGCAAGACCGCAGGCCGTGGCACCAAGGGCACCAAGGCCCGCAAGAACGTCCCGGCGACGTTCGAGGGCGGCCAGATGCCGATCCACATGCGGCTGCCGAAGCTCAAGGGCTTCAAGAACCGCTTCCGCACCTCCTACGAGGTGGTGAACGTCGGCGATCTCGACCGGCTGTTCCCCAAGGGCGGCGACATCGGCCTCGACGAGCTCGTGGCGTCCGGTGCGGTGCGCAAGAACACGCTGGTGAAGGTGCTGGGCGACGGCAAGGTGTCGGTCAGCGTCAATATCAGTGCCCACAAGTTCAGCGGTAGCGCTCGCGAGAAGATCACCGCCGCAGGCGGATCGGCGACCGAGCTTTAAGCATCGAACAGAGGCCCCGCACGCTTCCCGCGTGCGGGGCCTTTGTCGTTGACGTAACGTTGCACGACGCTGGCGCGATCACACAGCGATTGCGAACCGAGGAGCAGACCATGATCCGGTACTTCCGTTCCGCCGCGGTCGCGCTTGCCGTCGCCGGCTTCGCCGTGTGCGGCAGCACAGCAACCGCCTACGCCGAGACCAACGACGAGCGGTTTCAGAAGGTGATCAGCGAGATGGGCCTGAAAGCCGCACCTGGAACCGACATCGCGGCGATGGGGCGCGCCGTCTGCGACGCGATCACCCAGCAGCTGGCCGCCAATCCGAATCCGGCGCCGGTGGTGCGCGGCGTGGTGTCCACGCTGCAGAACAGCAACATGACCCGTGAGGAGGCGGTCGGCTTCATGCGGGCGTCGGTGGCCGTCTACTGTCCTCAGCACCGCCGCTTCACCGGCCGTTAGGTCTGCGGACGCGTCTTCAGCACGTCACGGAACAGTGCCTGGCGGATCGCGAGTTCCCGCGGGTCGCTGTAGAGGTGGAATCCCTGCCGGTTCATCACGTAGGCGAACCCGGTGGCGGTGTCGGGATCGGCGAAGCCGAAGGATCCACCGAAGCCGGGTGTGCCGAAGGCCGCTTCGGACGAGCCGAACGAGAAGTGCGGCGAGATGGGCTTGCAGAACCCGAGTGAGTACGCAACGCCGATGTGCATGATCTTGTCGTTGGATCCCTTGCTGGGCGGTGTGGCGTCGGCTTTCAGTGCATCGACCGTGTCAGTGTCGAAGCCGATTTCGGCGCCACCGGTGGCCGCGTCGCCGTAGAGCCGGGCGACGGGTTCGGCGGTGCCGTGGCCGTTGACGGACGGAATCTCGACGGCGCGCACGTCCGGGCGGTTGTAGGCGCCGTCGAAGGGAGCGACGTCGCTGGGCACGCCGACGGTGCGCGCCGTCAGCCCGATGGGATTGAGAGACGTCGCGAGGAATCCGGGCGGCATCACGTTCATGTGCAGCAGCGTCTCCCATCGTTTCCAGTAGTGCACGAGGGCGATGCGGTCGGCGCTGACGGTGTCGGGCAGTCCGATGTGAAGGTCGAGGCCCATCGGGGTGGCGATCTCGTCGGCGAGGAACCGGCCGAGCGTGCGGCCGGCCGGGTCGGCGCGGCGGATCAACTCGGACTGGTACCAGCCCAGGGTGATGGCGTGATAGCCGTGCCGGGTGCCGGGCACCCAGGCGGGCTTCTGGGCGGCGAGCATCGCCGAGAGACGCTGGGTGTCTGCGACATCGGCGAGTGTGGGTGCCGGGGTCAGGGCGCAGAGACCGGCCTGGTGGGCGAGCAGTTGACGCACCGTGATGTCGGCCTTTCCGGCCTGCGCGAATTCGGGCCAGAGGTCGGCGACCCGGTCGTCGTAGGAGAACAGGCCCTTCGACACTGCGGCGGCAGTCGTCAGCGCCGCAACGCCTTTGGTCGTGGAGAACATGTTGACGATGGTGTCGCGCTGCCACGGCTGCTTCGTGAGGCCGTTGCGGTAGCCGCCCCACAGGTCGACCACCTTGACGCCGTCGCGGTAGACGGCGACGGCGGCGCCGATCTCTTCTCGGGCGGCGAAGTTGGCGCGGAAGGCGTCCGCCACCTTGCCGTAGCCCTCGTCGGCGTCGCCGTGGATGTCGTCCGGTGATACCGCGACCTTGAGCACCATGTTGACCTCCCGCCTTGACGGCACAATATGGCACCGCATGCTGCGGGGGAGAGGTATTCGGGTGCTCCGCGCAGGCGGATACCGCCGACGTGTGGTGGCGTCGGCGGTGGTGGCCGTGCTGTGGCTAGAAGGGTGGTGGTTCGTCGCCGGGTTGGGGCGGCGGCGCGGGGGCGACGAGTTCGCCGAGTGCCTTTCGGCGGGCGCGGCGCCGGGCTTCGCGTTGTTCGCGGTTGTGTTGGCGTTCGGCGGCGATACGGGCGGCCTTGTTCTGGGCTCGGGTGCGTTGGCGTTGGGGCATCATCGCGGTGCGTTCGCCGCTTAGGCCATCGGGTCGGGGCGTGATGATCGCAGCTGCGGTAGGCAAGCAGAGGTGGGGGAACAACAGCGCCGATCCCGGTGTGGTGGTGTAGGTCTGGCCCGCTGGGCTGGTCCAGATGACCGTGCCGTCGCGGTGTTGCTGGTCGTGCCAACCCCAGAACGTCTTGATCAAGTGATGCAGGCGGCATAGGCACTTGAGGTTCGACGCCTGGGTCGGCCCGCCCTGGCTGTAGGGGACGGTGTGGTCGATGTCGGCTTTCCAGGCCGGCACGTCGCAGCCCGGGAACCGGCACCCCATGTCGCGGCACCGCACGAACTCCGCCAGGTTCCGCGACGGGGTGTAGCGGGGTTCGGGCGGGGCGTCGCCGGGATGGATGAGCGGCCGGATCGTGGCCTGCTCGGCGAGGCCGGCGATCAGTTCGGACGGCAGGATCGCACCGTTGCGCACCAGGGACGCCACCGAGTCAGAGGCGCCGGTCTCGGCGGGCTCGGCTGTCTCGGGCTCGGCATCGGCATCGGTCTCGGCGGCCTCCGCCTCGGCGGCGGTCTCGGCGGGCTGTGCTTCGGTGTCGGTGTGGTCGCCGGGGCCGTTCACGACATGGATGACGAAGGGGGCGGCGACCGCGTCTTTCTGGGGGCAGTCGGAATTGGCGCACTGGCATGGCAGGCGCTCGGCGCCGCTGCACAGCGCGGCGATCGCATCGACGCGGCGCTGCCTTCTGGTGCGGGGGTCGTCGGTGCAGACCGTGTCGGCCATCGCGTCGACGCTTCGCTCGAAGATCTCGGCGTCGGTGATGGGCATGGCGCCACCGAATGTGCTCATGCCGTCCAGGCCGTCGTGGAACCAGAGCTCGCGATCATCGGCGGCCTTCTTGCGCCGCCGCACCGCGTCGCTGTCCTCGCGGGCGATGATCCGGTCGACATGCCCGCAGAGTTGTCCGTAGCTCAGTGTCGCCAACCGGGCCGCCGCGCCGGCGAGCTTGGCGTCGACGTGGGTCAGGATCGCGGGGTCGGTGATCAGATCGCTGCGATGCAGCAGTGTTTCAACGATGGGCAGACTCAGATCACCGGCGCGGAAGGTCGCTGCGACCAGCGGCAGGCGTTCCCGGAGGCCGCGGGCGAGGCTGACCTGTTTCTTGGCCCAGTCGTGGACGATGTTGAGTGCGGCGCCGATCTCTACGGCCACGGCGGATTCGGTGTCCACGGCCCACTGGTCGCTGATCTCGTCCCGCTCCGACATTCGCAGTGCGTACAACTCA